>NZ_BAABDO010000162.1:0-11569 GCF_039539665.1 Actinomadura keratinilytica | reverse complement strand
GCCGCGCCGACGACCAGGTGAAGATCCGCGGCTTCCGCGTCGAACCCGCCGAGGTCGAGGTGGTGCTGGCCGCATGCCCCGGCGTGACGCAGGCGGCCGCGGTGGTGTGGGGCGAGCACGAAAAGCGGCGCCTCGTGGGCTATGTCGTGGGCGAGGTGGACGGCTCCGCGGTCCGCCGGTTCGTCGCGGACCGGTTACCGGAGTACATGGTCCCGGCCGCCGTCGTCGTGGTGGAGGCCCTGCCGCTGACGGGCAACGGCAAGGTGGACCGCGACGCGTTGCCCGCGCCGGTGTTCGCGGGCGAAGGCGGACGCCCGCCGGGCTCCCCGCAGGAGGAGATCGTGTGCGGCCTGTTCGCCGAGGTGCTGGGCCTGCCCGCGGTCGGCGCCGACGACGGCTTCTTCGACCTCGGCGGGGACTCCCTGCTGGCCAGGCGCCTGGTGGCGCGGCTGCGCACGGCGCTCGGCACCGACATCGGCATCCGCGACCTGTTCACCCGGCCGACCCCGGCGGAACTCGTCCGGTTCGCGTCCCGGGCCGCGGCGGCCCCGCCGGCGGTCCCACCGCCGCGCCCGCCCGAGCTGCCGCTGTCGTTCGGCCAGGAGCGGATCTGGTCGGCCGCGCGCGAGAGCGGCCTGCGCTTCACGATCCCGCTCGCCGTCCACATGCGCGGACGGCTCGACGTGCCCGCCCTGCGGCTGGCGTTCCAGGACGTGGTGGACCGGCACGAGGCCCTGCGCACGCTGTTCCCCGAAGTCGACGGCCGGCCCCGCCAGCAGGTCCTGCCGCCCGAAGCGGCCCGGATACCGCTGCGCGAGGTGCGGTCGAGCAGGGCGGAGTTCGAGGAGCGGCTGGCCGCCGCCGCGCACGACGACCTCGACCCGTCGGCCGGGCCGCCGATCCGGGCGACCCTGTTCCGGCTCGGGCCCGACGAGCACGCGCTGCTCATCGTCGCGCACCATCTGATCGCCGACGGCTGGTCGATGGGCGTGCTCGCCGCCGACCTGTCCAAGGCGTACGCGGCGCGCCTGGCCGGGACGGACCCGAAGTGGCCGCCGCTGCCGGTGCAGTTCGCCGACTACGCCCTGTGGCAGCGGCGGCTCCTCGGCGACCCCGCCCCCGACGGCGGCGTCCCGGACGGCGCACCGGCCGGGGAGCACCTGGCGTTCTGGCGGCGCGTCCTGGCCGGCATCCCCGAACGCCTGCCGTTGCCGATCCGGCCTCCCCGCCCGCCCCGGCCGCCGCAGCCGCCGTCGCCGTTCAGGCTGCCGGCACCGCCCGCGCAGCCGACCCTGCCCGCACAGCCGACACTGCCGGAGCCGCCGTCGCCCCCCGCGCTGCCCGCACCGCCGACACGGGCGCTGCCGGGGCCGCCGTCGGCGCCGCGGCCGCGCAGGACGCCGGCGCCCCGTCCCGCCCCGGGCGGGGACACCGTGCCGCTGCACGTCGCCCCGCAGATCCACGCCGCGCTCGCCGACCTGGCCCGGCGCGAGCGGGCGACGCTGTTCATGGTCGTCCAGGCCGCCCTGGCGACGCTGCTGCACCGGCTGGGCGCCGGTTGCGACATCCCGATCGGCACGGTGACGGCGGGCCGCACCGACGCCCGGCTCAGCGACGCGATCGGCCTGTTCGCCAACACGCTCGTGCTGCGCACCGACGTGAGCGGCGACCCCGCCTTCGCCGAGCTGGTCCGCCGCGTCCGCGAGGCCGACCTGCGGGCCTTCGCCCACCAGGACCTGCCGCTCGACCCGCTGGTGGACGCGCTGCGGCCCGGCGGCGGCCCCCTGGCCGAGGTCATGCTCGGCGTCGACAACCTGCCCGCGCCGCCCTGGCGGCTGCCCCGCCTGCGGACCAGGCCGCTGCTGCCGGCGGACGGGATCCGGGCGGCCGAGTCCGACCTGGTGTTCCACCTGCGCGCGGCCGCCGGCGGCGAGCCGTCCGGCCTGGACGGGGCGCTGTGGTACTCGACCCGCCGCTTCGACCGGCCCGCGGCCGAACTCCTCGCCCGGGGGTTCGTGCGGGTCCTCCGGCAGGTCGCCGCCGACCCGCAGCAGCGCGTCGGCGGCGTGCACGTCCCGTCCCCGCACGAGACGAACACGCAACCGAGTCCCGAAACCAACTCACGACACCGAGGACGGCCATGACCGAGATCGCCTGGATCGCCTCCTACCCCAAGGCCGGGAACACCTGGCTGCGCTTCATGCTGACCGCCTACCTCAACGACGGGCCCGTGACGTCCATCGACCAGCTGCAGACCGCCGTGCCGGACCTGCACAAGATGCTCGGCGGCGGCGAGACGCTCCCCGTGGGCGACGGCGCCGGCCGGCTCCTCGCCAAGACCCACTTCCTGCCGGACGTCGGCCTCATGCGGCTCTACCGGGAGCAGACCACCAAGGCGGTCTACCTCATCCGCAACCCGCGCGACGTGATGCTCAGCGCGATGCGCCACATGGGCATCCCCCGCACGGACCTGGAGAGCTGCCGCAGGTTCGCCGAGGACTTCATCGCCAACGAGGGGCACTCCTTCTGGCGCGACCACTTCGGCCAGGGGTCCTGGACGACCAACGTGCGCAGCTGGACCGACCGGGACGCGATCCGCACCCACTTCCCGAACATCGAGGTGCTGCCGGTCAAGTACGAGGACATGCGCGCCGACCCCGCCGGATGGCTCCGGCGCATCCTGGAGTTCCTCGACCTGGGGCGGCCGCTCGGCGACGACGTCATCGACAAGGCGGTGGCCAACTCCACCTTCGAGGTGATGCGCGACCTGGAGCGGCGCAGCGCCCTGGACGCCCCCGGGTTCAGCCCGTTCGGCGGGCAGGGCGAGTTCGTCGGCAAGGGCCTGCACAACCAGTCCCTCGACTTCATCGGCCCGGACGTCGAGGCCGCCTACCGGCGGCGGGCGCAGGGCGACGGCGACTTCGCCGCCTGCCTCCGGGAGTTCGGGTACGAGCGCGGCTGACGCCGCGACACGCATGCCGAAGGGAACCCCTATGTCCGAAGCCCCACCCGAGGCCCCCGTCTACGTCCGGCGGGACGGCCTGCGCCCCGTGGCCGAGCTGGACCGCATCCGCGCCGAGGAGCCGATCAGCAGGATCGAGGTGACGCTCGGCCCGGTGCGCCTGCCCGCCTGGCTCGTCGCCCGCCACGAGGACGTGCGCACCGTCTTCGGGGACCACACCCGCTTCAGCAGCGCCATGCTGGGCCCGCCGCCCGGCACCGCCGACGAGCCCGGCGGCGAGCCCGGCGGCGCGCCCGGCGGCGGGCCCGGCGGCGGGGGCGGCGCGCCCGCGGGCCTCGCCGCCGGCCTGCTGCACAGCGACCCGCCCGAGCACACCCGGCTCCGCAACATCCTCAAGGCCGAGTTCACGATGGCGCAGATGCGGCGGCTGGAGCCCCGCGTCCGAGCGATCATCGACGAGCACCTGGACGCCATCGAGGAGCACGGGCCGCCCGCCGACCTGATGGAGGAGTTCGCCCGGCCCGTCCCCCTCGCGGTGATCAGCGAGATCCTCGGCATCCCCTACGCCGACGGCGCCGAGTTCCTGCGCCTCAGCAACCCGCACCTGGACTTCGACAAGGACGAGGCCGAACGCACCGCCGCCGTGATGCAGTCGCACGCCATGCTCCGCGAGCTGGTCCGCGAGCGGCGCAGGGGGCAGGGCGGCGACGGCGGGCTGCTGGCCAGGCTGGTCGCCGAGCACGGCGCGGACTTCTCCGACGACGAGCTGGCCGGAATGGCCGCCCTGATCGTCCTGGCAGGCCACGAGAACATGGCCAACATGCTCGGCCTCGGCACCATGCTGCTGCTCTCCCACCCCGACCAGGCCGCCATCGTCCGCGACAAGCCCGAGGCGGCGGCCACCGCGGTGGAGGAGATCCTGCGCTACATCTCCGTCGTGCCGACCTCCACCCCGCGCACCGCCGTCCACGACGTCACGCTGTCGGGCCGGCTGGTCCGCGCCGGCGAGCTGCTGGTCTGCTCGCTGGTGTCGGCCAACCGCGACGAGGCCCTCGGCGACGGCCTGGCCGACTTCGACGTCACCCGGCCGCCGGTGCCGCACCTGGCGTTCGGGCACGGCATCCACCACTGCCTGGGCGCCGGCCTCGCCCGCATGGAGATGCGGCTCGCCTACCCGGCGCTGCTGCGCCGCTTCCCGGACCTGCGGGTCGCGGTGCGCGAGGAGGACCTGGTGTTCCGCGAGCACTCGGTCAGCTTCGGGCTGCGGTCGCTGCCCGTGACCTGGTGACGGGAGGAACGATGCCCACCGAATCTGTGACCACCGGCTCCGCGGCCCCCGGCTCCGCGACCGCCGGCGCGGCCGCCCCCGACGCGGCGGCCGGCGGGCCCGTCCCGCCCGCCGTCCGCGCCGTGGACCTGCGCAAGACCTACCGGGGGCGCGGGGAACCCGTCGAGGCCGTCCGCGGGCTGAACCTGACCGTGCCGCGGGGGGACTTCTTCGGGCTGCTGGGGCCCAACGGGGCCGGCAAGTCCACCACGATCGGCATGCTGACGACGCTGGTGCGCCCCACGGGGGGACGCGCGGAGGTCCTCGGCCACGACGTCACGGCCGCCCCCGTCGAGGTCAAGCGGCGGATCGGCGTGGTGTCCCAGGGCGGCACCCTGGACCGGGACCTGACCGTCGCGGAGAACCTGGAGTTCCGCGGCCGGTACTTCGGCATGCCGGCCCGCGCCGCGCGCCGCCGCGCCGGGGAGCTGCTGGAGCGGTTCGACCTCGCCGGCCGCCGCGACGCCATGCCGCACCAGCTGTCCGGCGGGCAGCTGCGCCGCGTCATGATCTGCCGGGCCCTCGTGCACCGGCCCGAGATGCTCTTCCTGGACGAGCCGACCGCCGGGCTCGACCCGCAGACCCGGCTCAACCTGTGGGACCTGCTGCGCGAACTGCACGCCGACGGGCACACGCTGCTGCTCACCACGCACTACCTCGAAGAGGCCGAGGCGCTGTGCCGGCACCTCGCCGTGATCGACCGCGGCGAGGTGCTGGCCTGCGACACCGTGGACGGGCTCAAGGCCGCGGTGGACGCCGAGACCGTCGTCACCGTGACCTACGACGGCCCGGTGCCCGAGCTGTCCGGCATCCGCGCGCGGCGCGGCGTCGACCGGGTCGAGCAGACCGGCGGCGGCGTCCGCGTCTTCACCCGCGACGCCGACGGGCTGCTGGGCGAGCTGGTGGCGCTGGGCGCGGCCGCGGGCGCGACGGTCACCGACGCGTCGCAGCAGCGGCCGAGCCTGGAGACCGTCTTTTTGACGCTGACCGGACGGGAGTACCGGGAATGACCGCGATCGAGTACGACGCCCGGCCCACCCGGGCCCTGACCGCCACCGTGGCGCGCGACCTGCGGGTCATGCGCCGCAGCCTGGCGTCCAGCGTCATCCGGATCGTCCTGCAGCCGCTGCTGTTCGCCTTCGTGTTCGCCTACGTCCTGCCGGAGGCCGGGCTGATGGGGAAGGGCACCGTGCCGGGCGACGCGGCGGGCGACACGCCGTTCTCCACCATCCTGGTGCCGGGCCTGGTCGGCTCCACGGTCATCACCCAGTCGCTGATGGCCGTGGTGTTCCCCCTGGTGATGGAGCTGACCCCGCCGTCGTCCATCGAGGACCGGCTGCTGGCCCCGCTGCCGGTCCGGATGATCGCCCTGCAGAAGATCGGTTCGGCGATGGTGCAGGGCCTCATCGGCGGCCTGCTGGTGTTCCCCGCGGTGCTGCTCGTGCACGCCGAGGGCCAGGCGCCCGACGTCCGCGTGGCCGACTGGCTCCTGCTGGTCGCGGTCGTGCTGCTGGGCGCGCTGACCGCGTCCGCCGCCGGGCTGCTGCTCGGCACGCTGCTCAAGCCGCAGCAGACCCAGGTGCTGTTCACCGTCGTCATGCTGCCGGCCATCATGCTCGGCTGCGTCTACTTCCCGTGGGAGGCCCTGGACGAGGTCCGCTGGCTGCAGGCCGTGGTGCTCGCCGACCCCATCGTCTACATGAACGAGGGGCTGCGCGCCGCGCTGACGCCGCAGGTCGCCCACATGCCGACATGGGTGGTCCTGCCGGTCCTCGCCGTCCTCGCGGCGGCCCTGACGGCGCTGTCGGTGCGCGTCTTCACCCGCAAGGTCGCCAAGTAGCACGGCACCGGACGGGCCGCCCGGCCCCTGTCCTCGCCCGCTGTCTGCTCCCGCAGGCGGCGGGCTTTCGCTTTCCCGGGGGCCCGGTGCCCTCCGCGCCCGGGCGGCGCCGGGCCTCGCGTTCGCGGGCGGGTCGTGTGAGGGTCGGCCCTACGACAGGTCCGCTCGCGGGCGGCGTCCGTGCGCGGCGGGGCGAACCGTTCGCCGAGTCGCCGCTACCTACAGGGTGACAGCGGGAGTTCCCGGGAGGTGTACCAGTTGGAGGACACACGGTGGAGCCCATTCGATACGACGCCGGACCTCACCTCGTGATGCTCGGGTCCTCCCAGGCGGAGTCGGCCGAGCGGGACGACCGGGAACTCGTCCCGGCGATCGCGCGCGGGGACCGCGCCGCACTGGTGGCCCTGTACGAGCGGCACGCGGGGGCGGTCCTGTCCCACCTCGTGCTGCTCACCGGCGACCACGGGTTCAGCGAGGAGATCCTGCAGGACACGATGCTGGCCGTCTGGCGCGGCGCCGGGCGGTTCCGGGGCGAGTCGTCGGTGCGGTCGTGGATCATCGCGATCGCCCGCCGGCAGTGCCGGGACCGGCAGCGCCGGCGCAGGCCCGGCCTCGTCGCCCAGGAGGTGCTGGCCGACCGCCCGGCCACCGAGCCGGGGCCGGAGGAGCGGGCCCTGGACCGTATGTCGGCCGAGGCGGTGATGGACCGGATCAAGGACCTCGCGCCGCACCACCGCGAGGTCCTCGGCCTGGTCTTCGGGTCCGGCCTGTCGCTCGCCGAGACCGCGGAGGTTCTGGAGATTCCCGTCGGGACGGTCAAGAGCAGGCTGTCCGCGGCACGGGCCGCACTCATTCGCTCGATGCCCGAAAGGGGGCGCACGTCATGACCAACGCCTCGGCTCACCTGAGCCTCGAAGAGCTCGTCGCCGCGAGCCGTCCGGGCGTGGCGGGGCTCGCCAACCCGCACCTGCAGCAGTGCCCGGACTGCCGGGCCGAGGTGGAGCAGTGGCGCGCGACGGCGCGGGCCGTCCGGCAGGCCGCCCCGATCGCCGCGCCGCCGCCGTACGTCCTGCAGGGCGTGCTCGACGAGATCGACCGGCCGCTGCGCGGCGCGACCGGCCGGCGCGGCCGGCGCGGGGTGCTGCTGCTGGCGGCGGCGGCCTCGGCGGGCCTGATCGCCGCCGCCGGGTACGGGCTGTGGCCGCAGGGCTCCGGCACGGGCCCGGCCCAGACCCCCGCCACCTTCAGCGCCCAGCAGGTGGCCGCGATGGGCCTGCTGACCACAGAGTGCCAGAGCCTGAAGGTGGCCGCGGGGACGCTGCGCTCCAAGGACGGCTCGACCCTGGTGGTGGAGACGGCGGAGGGCAAGCAGGTCAAGGTCGACGCGTCCGCGGCGTCCAGGGTGACCCGCCAGGTCGCCGGCAGCCTGTCCGACCTGTCCGACGGCACGCGCGTC
Source organism: Actinomadura keratinilytica (assembly GCF_039539665.1). NCBI lineage: Bacteria > Bacillati > Actinomycetota > Actinomycetes > Streptosporangiales > Thermomonosporaceae > Actinomadura > Actinomadura keratinilytica. The sequence continues at coordinate 3,984 of NZ_BAABDO010000162.1, read as the reverse complement.
ATGGTGCGCGGCGAGGGCGACGAGGCCGGCGAGACCATCACCGCCGAGACCGTGCTCGTCGCCGGCGCGCAGATGAAGCTGCCCAAGCTGCCCGAGGGCATGGGGGCGGGCATCGCCTCGATGATGGCCTCGCGCGGCACGGCCATGGGCACCGTCGGCGACGTCGGCTCCGACGGCTTCACCGTGACGGGCACGGGCGGCACCCGCGTGCGGGTCGCCGCGTCGGGCTCCACCAAGTTCGTCAAGCAGGAGCAGGCGCGGCTGGACCAGCTGGAGGTCGGCAAGTACACCGTCGTCGTCGGGACGCTCAACGGCGACAAGAGCCTGAAGGCCACCACCGTCCAGCAGGACTCGCTGACCAACGGCGCCCGGCCGTCGCTGCGCAACGGGTTCAAGCTGCCCGAGGGGTTCGGCTCCGGCGGCCCCAAGGACCTGCCGAGCCTGCCCGGCAACCTCGGCGACAGGCTGCCCAGGGACCTGTTCTCCGGCCTGGGCTGCGACAGCGAGGCCATCGCCAACACCGCGCTCAACGGGACCGCGCTGTGACGCCGACGGGCAAGAACGCGGCCGAGGGCGGGAACGCGGCGCCGTCCCCGCCCTCGGCCGCCGCTCGGGCTCGGAGCGGGCGGGCTCGCAGTGGTCGGGGCGACCGGGCTCAGGCCGAACGGGCGGAGCGCCCGCCCGCGTCATGCGGCCGGGCGCCGCGCGGCCGGGACGCCCGGCCGCAGCCGACCGCCTCGGCCGTCCCCGCCGGCGGCCGGGCGGCGGCGTCCAGGATGCTGATGATCCACTCGTCGAGTTCGCGTCCCTGGTGGGTGGCGGCCGCCCGCCACTGCGAGAGCCGGTCGTCGTCGACCGGCAGCCGGACGCGCTCCGTGCCGCGGCCGGCCGCCCCGTGCCGCTTGACCGCCGCCCGCAGCCGGTTGCGCGACCAGCCGTACCGCTCCGCCCTGGCCAGCCACTTCTCCTGCTCGGCGGCCGGCAGCGCGGCGACCTCGGCGTGGTGCTGGAAGCTCAGCCGCGGATTGCGCTGCGCGGGGCGGACGCTACCCGCGACCCAGGCGTAGTTCCGCAGCGTCTGGTAATCGAGGGACACCGCTTTCAGAGCGTGCTTGTAGCCGTCCGGAAAGCGTTCCTTCCCGTAGTTCAGCCAGTCTCCCAGCCACCAGAGGGACGGCCGCCCCATCCGGTTCATCCGCAGGGCGATGCGCACCCACTCGTCCAGGTCCAGATCCCCGCGCAGGGACAGCGAGGTCCGCTCCGGCGCCGGTTCCCGGCCGGGCGATAAAGAAGGCGGCTGTTCCTGCTCCCCGAGAGCCGGCTTCCGGGCTCTCCGCGACACACGTGTCATGAGCGCTCCTCAGGCACGGCGGAGGAGATCCGCGCCAATTCGTTGCCGTACGCGAATGCTGCCATACCGTATCCGTCAAGAGAAGTGACCAACATCGTGGACGGCAATTCGAACGCCGGCCCGCACGCCCTCTCCGGGCCGCCGCGCCCGGTCGCCACCTGTGACGGCGCGGCCGCGCTGAGCACCCGCGCGGCCGCCGCCGTGAAATGCGTCGCCCGGAAAATTCATGCGAACCGTCCGCGGACCCGCTGCTACTTACTCGGCGAGGGCGTCGCGCCGGACGTCCACCACCGCGGCGGAAGGAGTCCTGGAGTGCAGAGGTCTCGTATGCGAGTGCTGCCGGCCGTCGCGCTTGCGGCGGTGCTGGCCGTGTCCGCCTGCGGTGGCTCTTCGGAGCAGCCGGCCGCCGCCAAGTCCGCCAACCGCCAGGACCAGATGCTCGCCTATTCCCGCTGCATGCGCCAGAACGGCGTGCCGGATTTCCCCGATCCGGTGAACGGCCAGCTGCAGATTCCGCTGGACGCGGAAGGCTCGCTGGCGCTCAACAGCCCGCAGATGAAGGCCGCGCGGGAGGCGTGCAAAGGGCTGATGACCGGGGTGGTCGACACAGAGAGGACGGTGAGCTCGGAGGACCAGCGGCGGGCGATGGAGTTCTCCCGCTGCATGCGTGAGAACGGCGTGCCCAACATGCCGGACCCGGGGCCGGACGGACGGCTCCAGATCAATCCGGACAAGGACGGGGTGGACATCACCTCGCCGCAGTTCCGGGCGGCGTCGCGCGCGTGCCGGGACCTGCGCCCCACAGAGTTCCCCTCGCCGTGACCCGACGTCTCCCGGCGGGTGCTTCCCCCCGCGCCACCGGTGCCCGGTCCCCCGGCACCGGGCCCGCCGGGAGACCGCTCCGGTCCCCGCCGGGGATTTGACCGGCGGCCCGGCCGGCGCGCCGGCGAATTGTTCCGGCACGCCATTCATTGCCATGTCAACATCTCATGACTTAGAGTAGCCATCGCCTTTACGGACCGAATCTGAAAAACCACATCCCTGGGATTGTGGCGCGATCCGGCCATTGGTACACGGGATTCGGCTGGGTAGCATGCCGTCGCATGGACTCTTCTCGGGGGAGTCGAGGGTCCTCGCATTCACCGCACCTGAAGGAGCGCCCAGGGGCACGGGGATGTTACGAGACCTTGTGGAACGCGACAACGAGTATTCGGTCCTGACCGGCATGGTGGACGCCTGCGCGTCCGGTGCCGGGGGAGTGGTTTTGATCAGCGGTCCCGCGGCGAGCGGGAAGACCGCGTTGCTGCACCGCCTGGCCGCATATGCCGCCACCGTGGACGCGCAGGTGCTGAGCGCCGCCGCGGCGGCCGGCGAAAGTGAAATGCCGCTCGGCGTGTTCGAACAGCTACTGCTCGACGCGAATCTGTCCGCGCCGCCGAATCCCGCCGATCCGCGGCCGGCCGAGGACGGTGTGAAGAGCGTGCTTCCCCGACTGGTCCGCATTCTGCTGTCCCGGGCCAGAAAACAGCCGCTGGTGGTCGTCGTCGACGATGTCCACCATGCCGACCGCGGCTCGTTGGACGGCGTTCTCTATCTGATCAGGCGACTGGAATCCGGCGGTGTCCTGGTGGTGCTCACCCAGAGCACCAGCCATCTCGGCGACCGTCCCGGGCTGCGGGCCGAACTGCCGCACCGGCCGGATTTCCGGCTGCTGCGCCTGGCGATGCTCACCCCCTGCGGGGTGGCCCGGATGGCCGCGGCGGCGATCCCCGAGCGGCGCGCCCGTCCCGACGCGGCGGAGCTGTACCGGCTCAGCGGCGGCAACCCCCTTCTCGTCCGGGCGCTGCTGGACGAGGCGCTGGACGGCCGGACCGGCGGCGCCGCCGGGGACGCCTACCGCCAGGCGGTGACCGTGTGCCTGCACCGGTGCGACCCCGCGCTGCGGCGGACCGCCGAGGCCGTGGCGGTGCTCGGCGGGCGGGCGGGGCGCGCCGAGGTCGCCGAGGTCCTCGGGATCACCCCGGAGGCGGCCGAATCGCGGCTGGCGGGCCTGGCGGAGATGGGACTGGTCGGCCCCGGCGGGCTCCGGCACCCGGCGGCCCGCGAGGCGGTGCTGCGCGGCCTGGACCCGGACCGCCGCGTCCTGCTGGAGACCCGCGCCGTCCGCGTCCTGCACGAACGCGGCGCCCCCAGCACCGTGCTGGCCCCCCACCTGCTGGTGGCCGAGGACGTGGACGCCTCCTGGGCCGTGCCCGCGCTGCTGGAGGCGGCCGAACGGGCCCTGGCCGCCGGCGACGCCGCCCTGGCCCTGGAGTACCTGCGCACGGCCCGGGACGCGGGCCCGGGCCCGGTCACCGCCGACGCGATCAAGGCCGCGACGCTGCGGGCCTCCTGGCGGGCCGACCCGGGGTCGGTGTCCCGGCAGCTGCCCGAGCTCACCGCCGCCGCCCTGGCCCGGCGGCTGCCGCCGGGCGACGCCGTCGCGCTCACCGGCTACCTGCTGTGGTTCGGCCAGGTCGAGCAGGCGCTGGCCGTGCTCGACGTCGCGCAGCGGCGGCCGGCCGGCCGCCCCGGCCCGGTGCCGGCCGACGTCGTCCGGCCGTGGGCGTCCTGCGGCTTCCCGGGGCTGGCGC
>NZ_BAABDO010000161.1:0-11899 GCF_039539665.1 Actinomadura keratinilytica | reverse complement strand
TGTCCCAGGCGCCGACAGTGACCAGGGTCCGATCGAACAGAACGAAACCGGGCACGGGATGTTCGGCGTCCGCCTGCACGACGCTGACCCGCCCGCCGTATCCGGCCCGGTTTAACAGGACGCCGGCGCGGTCGATGATCTCGCCGTCGATGTCGATGCTGACCACGTGCCCGTCCGCGCCGACGACCTCGGCCAGCAGCGCGGCGTTGCAGCCGCCCGAGCCGATCTCCAGCACGGTCATGCCGGGACGGATGTCGGCCATCTCGATCATGCGGGCCTGAATGTAGGCAGCGCTGACCGAGGACAGATGCCCGCCGTGCTCGTCGGTCTCGGTCACCACCGCGCGGTCCACGCTGTACACCACGTCGAGAGGAGTGTCACCGGGCACGAACGCCTCACGCGGGACCGTGCGAAACGCCTTCTCGACCGCAGGTGAGACGATCTGCCCGTTCGATAGCAGGGTGTCGGTCAGCTCGTCACGCAACCGCGCCGCCCGCCCAGCGTCGCCGGTCATGTCCACTGGCTGAATCACGTGATGTCTCCCCCGTTGATCGATGCTGTTCAGCTGCTGCTCGATCGAGATCGGCCGGCCCTGGTCGTCGGCCCGCCTGGTCGGGCAGGAGCGTCCAGCGGACGATGTGGCAGCCGCACACCCAGGCCACCGAGGAGAACGCGGCCCGCACCGTCGCCGAGCGGCTTCTGAGATAGCCCCGCGGCCCCGGCGACCAGGACCACGGCGCCGGACCGGGGCCGCGGTGGCGGCGGCGCGGCCCCTTCCCTCCGCGCCGCCGCCAACCCCTACGGCCGCACCCGCTGGAGGCCGGCAGCAGGCTCCACGGGCGCGGCATCAGACGGCGGGGCGGCCGGAAGCGCGGCCGGTCGCCCGGCCCTCGCAGGACTACCCCGCCACAAGCCAGATCCCGTACCTGTCTTCCGCCTGGGAGATCACAGATGAAACGCTCTCTGATCGTCGACACCGAGTGCCGACACTTCCCGTTGGCCTGATCCAAGGCGACGCCCACACCAACGACCTGATCCGTACGAAGCAGGGCCAAGCGCTACTCGGCGATTGGGATCATGTTCTTTGGGGCCGCGGGAGTAAGATTTGATTCAGCCGCACTATTTGCGGCGACGGTTCTACCGACATACCGCACAGGACATTGACGACTTCACCGCTGAATACGGTTGGGACGTACGCGACTGGGCCGGGCACCACGACCTGGTGGAGCTGCGAGAGATAAGCGGACTCAGCCCATACATTCGGCAAGCGCCGTCACACCGCTGGTTTCGTAATGAGATCGCGCACCGGGTGGCCGCCCTTCGACAGCGGAACACTACGGCGATCTGGAATTCTCCTCCTCGTACCCATTGACATGCCCACCCGGTCCCCTCGATCCGATCGGCCGGGCACAAGAAGCCGCAGCGGCACCCCGTGCGCATCGAGCAGAGGAAGGATCCGCAAGTGGTCGAGGCCCGGATGCAGGACTGCTGCGCCGAATCGGTGACGGGGGTCGTGGCGGCAGCAGGTTCACGGCGACGTGGTCGCCTACGGTGAACAGAAGCTCGAGCAGGGCGGCCCGCTTGCACTCTGGCTTGCATATGCACAACCACGGTGCTGCTGAGTGGTGAGCTGCATAGATGTCGCGGTCACCGCCCTGAAGCAGCAGTCACCATGTGAAGACCATGCGGCTGTCACGCTTGTCGATGATCAGTCCGTCGATCATCTGCTCGTCCGGAGTGCCCGCCGGGTACAGGGTGATGGTCGGCTGGGCGTCGGGCTCCTCCGCCCAGCGACGGATCTGGTCGATGATGCGGTCGGCGAGGTCGGCGCCGCGGGGGCCGTGGCCGATGGCGCCGACCTCCCAGCGGGAGACGCCTTCGGCGACGCGGCGGGACGCCAGGTAGGCGATCGAGTCCTCCGCTGCCAACGCGGGGTTGACCGGAGTCGCGGGGGTGGCGCGGCCGCTTCGGACGGCGCTGGGGGCGGCCTTGATCCGGCAGGTGCCGGCCTCGGCGGTGGACATGCGCAGCCAGATGCCCTCCATCGACTGGTCTCCGGGGATGACCACGTCGGACCACGCCTCAACGCGAGGGGTGTCGAGCACTCCCCGCAGTCGTCCGCCGATGGACTGGTCCCGGTCGGCGAACACCACGACGTCATCGGCCAGCTCGATGGTGCGTTCGCCGTCGCTGCCGCCGGTCATGGCGATGAAGCCGCACAGGTGCATCGACGAAGAGGTCAGCGACGCGGCGCGTCCCGGTCCGGCGGGCTGGTGGTCCAGGGCGAGAGAGCGGGTGAGGCCACGCCAGCGCAGTGGCACGACGATGCGGCCGGCGGGGGCGAGCTGGGCCCACCATGCGGTGGGGATGTCCCAGGCTCCTGCGGTCACGATGATCAGGTCGAAGGGGGCGTGCTCGGGGGCGCCGAGCGCACCGTCTCCGGCCAGCACGAGCACGTCGAGATAGCCGGCACCGGCCAGGTTGCGGCGGGCGTCGGCCGCCACGCCCTCGTCGATGTCGATCGTGGTCACCTGACCGGTGCCGCCGACCAGTTCGCGCAGCAGCGCGGCGTTGTAGCCGGTGCCCGCGCCGATCTCCAGCACCCGCCATCCGGGCCTGGGTCGGGCTTGTTCCAGCATGCGGGCGACGATCGTCGGCTGGCTCGCGGAGCTGAGCGGCGCTCCGTCGTCGCCGCGTTTGGTGACCACGATCCGGTCGGCGTAGGCGTCGGCGATCGGCGTGCCGGGCAGGAACCGGTGGCGCGGCACGGCCCGGAAAGCCGCCTCGATCGCGGGTGTGCGGATGGCGCCGGTGTCGACGAGGCGATCGACCAGCCCTTGAAGCGCGGCGTCGGGCCGGATGGTGTCGGTGCTCATTGCTCGCAGTCTAGGTCCGGGGACGTGGGATCTCAGGTGTTCGGCGACAGGTGCGTTGTCGTCTATCCGGCGGTGAGGAGGCAGGCATCCCACGCCCATGTCCGTGGGGTGTCCGGTTCGAGAGTGCGGGTCAGTTCGACACCGGCGGAGCCTTCCAGTAGACCGGGCTGTTCCAGCGATGTTGCTGCATGCGGGGTGAGTCGTGCCTTGAGCGCAGGCACGTGGTCGATCAGGGCGGTGGTGCGGGCGAGCTGCGCAACAAGCCGGCTGACGGCGCACCACGAGCGGACGAATCGATGTCGTCGAAGACCGCAGCCGATAGTGGTCTGCCGACCCTGCCGCCGCGCCGGCGGACCGGCACCGCCGATCCTTCAGCGCGGTCGGGCCGCTTGTTCGCGCCCCGGTCTTTTCACCGACGCCGGGATCATCGTCCAGCGCGTACCAGCCGCCGACAGCCAGGCGACGGGCACCGAGGCGACCAGCACGGCTCTACTGAGGTCGGCCGCGACGAGGATGCCGCGCTTGCGCCTCCGATCGCCCCGCGCGTCGACCGGCAATCCGGTCAGCAGGAGCGGAAGCGTGGTGAGCGCTGTCAGAAGGCCGACCTCTGCTGCTCCCGCATCAAGCGTGGTCCGGGCCAGGACGGGCAGCGCGACGAGTCCGACGCAAGTGCCCGGCTTGCCGGTGGCATCGGCGAAAAGCAGCGTGCGGAAGTGCACGTCGGCGAGCACGCTGCGCCGGAGCCACCTGCCGCGCGAACGCCACGAGGATCGCACTCCAGTCTTTCGCAGTGAGCTCAACCGTGGCGACGGCGGAGCTCACTCTGGCCAATGCCGTTCGTCCGCAGGACAGCTCGGCTTCGTCTTGCACCACTCGCCGCGAGGCGACTCCTGGGCGATGATGACATGCCGAGATCGCGGCCTCTCGTTGCGACTCTTGCCCGCACCACGGTGACGGAGATTCCCGAAGCGATCCGCACCGGCATCGGCGTGTTCCCGCGCAGGCGGGGTGGTCCGCCCGGGGACCGGGTTCGGGTCACCGTGGATGGATTGTCACCGCGCAGGCGGGGTCCACCGATGGCCTTGTCGACTTGTGCGCCAGTTCTCCCGCGCAGGCGCGGGTCATCCGTCGGCTGCATCGCTGCCACGATCGCGCACCGCCTTCTTTCCGCACAGGCGGGGGGTGGTTCGCCTACGTGACTCGCCCCTGCGCCTTCGTATTTCCCCCGGGGCAGGGGGCCGGTTGTCAGCGTGTCTTCTGTGCGGTCCGCTCACGTAGGCGGAGTGGTTCGGAGCACTCAACGTCGCTCGAAACATAGGCGGGAGCAGGTGCATGAATCGGTGCTCTGTTTTCGGGGGCGTTGGCTCGCGGCGTTCGCGGGTTCGGGACGGGCGCGGGTCGAGTGTCGGACGCGGTCATAGGCCTGTCCGCGCGACAGGCGGTTGAGCTGCACTAACGGCGTCGGATACCTGTCAGGACGCGTATGTGCCTGTTCGGAAGTGGGCGTCGAACAGCCTGACAACACGATCCTCTTGTGGACACGTGGGTGATTCGTGACGGTGGATTCCGCCGCGTGCTTCGACCCCCCGCATTGGAGAGACGATGAAGCTGCCCGCGTACGCTGCTGCCCTCGTGTCGGCCGTACTGGTCACATCCCTCGCCGGAACGTCCACGACGTCGGTGGCTCACGTGGCCGACGTCAGGGCTCTTCCGAGCGTGAACATGGAGGCCACGGTCAAGGCCGCCCAAATCGACCCGCGGCGGCCTGACAACGCGCTGACTCCGGGCGCCCAGGCCAGCGTGCTGCTCATCGAGCAGGCCCTGCGCGACCGGAAGCTGCTCGACACGAAGTACGTGGACGGCCACTTCGGCACCACGACGGTCGCCGCCTACGCGGCCTACCAGAAGTCGCTCGGGTACACGGGGCTCGCTGCCAACGGCCTGCCGGGCAAGACGTCGCTGACCAAGCTCGGCGCCGGCCGTTTCACCGTCACCCGCGTCATCGAACCGGGCGCGCGGGTGCCCACCGGCGGGGTCGTCATCAACACCCGCACGCGGGCCATGCTGACCGAGGCGGAGCGGCTGCTCGGCCGCACGTTCGTCCTCGACCAGGGCTCGTACAACCCGGGCGGCGACCCCACGTCCGCGGGCACTCACGACGGCGGCGGCGCCGTCGACATCTCCGTCAAGGGGATGGACGCCGCAACGCGCACCGAGGCCGTGCGCGCGCTGCGCCGCGTCGGTTTCGCGGCATGGCTGCGCAGCCCCGCGCAAGGCGACTGGCCGTGGCACATCCACGCCGTCGCCATCAGCGACACCGACCTGTCCAGCCAGGCCCAGCACCAGGTCGGCGACTACTACCTCGGCCGGAACGGGCTCGCCGACCGCGGTCCGGACGACGGGCCGAAGGTGTCCATCCGTACCTGGGAGGAGTACCGGCGCAACTGATCCGTACCAGGTTTCAGCACATCGGAAGGAGAACGGCATGAGCAGGCTCAGCAAGATCCTGACCGTGACGACGGCCGCCATCGCGTTCGGCGGTGCGGCGTCCGTCCTCGTCTCGCCCGCCTCGGCGGCGGCCCGCGACGGCAACTGCGACAGCGGCGAGTTCTGCTACTACTACAACAGCAACAACCAGGGATCGGTCTCGGACTTCACCGGCTCCGTCGCCGACTACGGGACCAGCCAGCCCTCCTGCTACGACTTCAAAGGTTCGGGCAACGGCAAAGGCCAGTGCATCAAGAACAACGCCGCCTCAGTCTGGAACCGAAGCTCCAAGACCGTCCGCGTCTACTACAACAGCAACTACGGCGGCGCCTACCAGGACTTCAAGCCCGGCGCCAAGGGCAACCTGAACGTCACCCTGAAGAACCAGAACGCCTCCCACCAGTTCTCGCCGCCGTCGCACGTGAACATGTCGTACGCGCTGTACAAGGCCAGCGGCGGCAGGATCACCTGCGGTTTCGACGGCTACACCAGCACGCCCGGCCGTCACGAGGGCATCGATATCGCCCGCGGCGTCGGCTCGGACGTCCGCGCCCTGGTGGCCGGTGAGGTCATCTACATCGCGCGCGGTTTCAACGGCAGCGGCGGGCTGTCCACGATCTCCATCTACAACGCGTCCCTGAACAAGACGGTGATCTACCTGCACACCGCGCCGCGGTCCTCGCTGAGCGTGGGCCAGAAGATCAGCCGCGGCCAGGTCATCGCGGACGAGGCGTGGCGGGGCGTGTCGTCCAGCTCGGGCGCGCACACCCACGTCGAGATGCGTCCCGGCCGCCAGACGCACGCGGCCAAGAGCGTCGGCGACCCGCACCTGGACAACCCGAACCCGACCTCGTTCTGGCACTCCCAGGGCTACAACGTCCGCTGACGCGTGGACCGGAAGAGGTAGACGACTGTGGCGAAACGAACAGCGCGGCTGATCTCGCGGCTCACCGCGGCGACCGCGGTGCTGGCTGCCGGCGGGGCGGTGCTCATTCCGGCGGCGCCCGCCTCGGCCGCGAGCCGTGACGGCAACTGCGACAGCGGCGAGTTCTGCTACTACTACAACAGCAACAACCAGGGATCGGTCTCGGACTTCACCGGCTCCGTCGCCGACTACGGGACCAGCCAGCCCTCCTGCTACGACTTCAAAGGTTCGGGCAACGGCAAAGGCCAGTGCATCAAGAACAACGCCGCCTCAGTCTGGAACCGAAGCTCCAAGACCGTCCGCGTCTACTACAACAGCAACTACGGCGGCGCCTACCAGGACTTCAAGCCCGGCGCCAAGGGCAACCTGAACGCCACCTTGAAGAATCAGAACGCCTCGCATCGGTTCCTGAGCTCCACCGAGTGCAAGACGGACGGCACGCACACCAAGCTCCCCAGCTCGATCCTGGTGTACCGGGTGTCGCTGAACCGCGTGGACCGGGTGCCGTTCAAGGACTACGTCAAGAACGTCCTGCCGAACGAGTGGGTGTCGAGCTGGCCGAAGGAGTCCCTCAAGGCCGGGGCGATGGCCGTCAAGAGCTACGGCTGGTACTGGGCGCTGCACTCGACGCGCAAGACGCCGAGCGGGGAGTGCTTCGACGTCTACGACACCACGTCGAGCCAGGTCTACAAGCCGGGTTCGGCGACGGCGGCGACGAACGCCGCGGTGGACGCGACGTGGAACAAGCGGATGACCCGCAACGGGAAGATTCTGCAGGCCCACTACTGCTCGACGACGACGGCGTGCGGCGGGTGGGTCACCGGGGACTGGATGTCGCAGTACGGTTCCCGCGACAAGGCCAACGCCGGCTGGAGCTACGACAGGATCCTGAAGTACTACTACAGCGGGATCACCATCTCCTGACGGCGTGACCGACCGGCCCGGGTCCCCGCCGCATCCCTTCCGCGGCGGGGACCCGAGTTCACTCGACGATGATCTGGAAGTTGACCGGGCGGTTGCCGGGGAACGCGACCCGTCCTGCGGCATCCACCATCTTGAACCGCACATAGCACAGACCCGGCTTCCTCGGCGTGGTGATGTCGGCCCGGATGTCGACCATCTCGCCCGGCTTCGTGTCGTCGATCGGAACTTCGGAGATGGTCTGGCACTGGTCGGCTCGTTGCGGGAGGTCGAGGCGGCGCAGCGCATACCCCCTCCACGGCACCTTCCCGGCGTTCTTGAGCCGCCAGATCTTGGTGACGGTCTTGCCGGCGGCGACGTGCGTGCAGTCGGGCAGGGTGATGTCCGCGATGAATGCGGCGGCGTCGCCCTTGTGCGTCGGCGGCGCCGGCGGCGGGTTGCGCACCTGCACGGGGCAGTCGGCCGGGGGCAGAGCCGCCTTCGACGGGTTGTCGGACGGCTTCGGGTCGGGCTCGTCGGCCCCGGAGCCGAGATCGACGGCGACCACGGTGGCGACCGCGGCCCCCACGCCGACGACCGTCGTCGCCAGCGCGACCGCGGCCGGACGGGTCAGCCGGAACCGCCGCCGACCGCCGGAAGCGGGAGGTGCCGACTGGGCGTCGTCTGCGCTGTCGTCGGGCGGTAATGACGGGCTCGGCACGGATGCGGAGGACTCGCCGACCGCGTCGGACGTTCGCACCCCGACGGCGACGTCCACGGTCTGCCGGTCCTCGGCGGGCGTTCGGACTCCGTCGGGCGGACGGGTCGCGGCCGCGCCTGCGGCGGCCGCGCGTTTTCCGGCGCCGGCGGCTCTGACCACCTGGTTCGCCTTATCCCAGCGTTCGCGGTACGCGGCCGGATCGGCGCCGCACGCCTTGACGAACTCGGCGGTGGTCGCCCAACTCGGAAGCCTGTTGCCCTTCGTGGCTTCGTGCAGGGTCGTATGCGAGATCGCCCCCGATCGGCCGGCCATCTCACGGAAAGTCGGGTTTCCCGCCGATATCCGCAGTTCCCGAAGAGTCGCCGCGAAGTCCGCGATCGCCTCCTGTGCACGCACATCGTCCACCGGGCGAAGTTAACAGCGCGTCCGCTTCCCGCTCAAGCAGGAACCGATACCTGTGGATAACGTAGGCGCTCTCGCCCTAGATCATTACTATCCGCATATGCGAGGCGATCAATCTGCAACGATCGCCAACACTTCGGCTCGCGCTTCGGCAGCTTCTGATCAGCAACTGAATCCCTCTATTGGCAACAATGTCGGACATTGAGCAACAGTGTGCGGTCCCCCGAGAGCCGGACACTAACCGCACTGCTTTGGGCACTCTGAGAAGCGGTTTCCGCAGAGAAGGGGCGCCTGTGCGCCCGTCGTGCGCCCAGCCGGGGCGCAGGTGGAGGGGGCAATGGTCTCGTGGGACGAGCGCTGGCGTGCACCCCTGCGCGCCGGGCTCGGCGAGACCGCGTGCGACGACGCGGCCTGAGGTTCGAGCGCTCGGCCCTGGGGCGGCGTTCGACGCGCCCCGCAGGGCCGCCCTACCGGTCGCCTCCGTCCTGCGCATGGGCGCGCCGCTCCCGCCACACCGGCTGATCAATCAAGAGCAGATGCCGGGTGTCGATCATTCACGGCCCAAGACGGTACGGGCAGAGAACGTTCAGAATCTGCCGCGTAGCCGCCGGTATCCATCCCCGGCTACCGAGAGCCTCCCGCATCCGCGGGCCGGCCCTTCCCGCTACTTCGCAGGACAACCTGGACGGCCATGTTCGCTCGTCGTCCCCGGCAGAGATCAACATGCTGCGCAACGCGGCGACATGTAAACCTTGACTGACGTACACAGGGCGACACAGATTGTCACGGGGAACACCGACCTGACACAGGGACGGCGGACTTTTCAGCCCGTAGGTTGTGGGTTCGAGTCCCACGCGACCCACCACGCAAGACCAGGGCAAACGCGAGCTTGCCGCGGTATGCCCACCGCCCCCTTCGCCCCGGTTCGTCCTCGTGTTGGCTCCATGTCGGCTCGCCGACACGACCCCAGACACAGCCAGCCCCACACCCCCACCTCACCACGTCCCCACTGAAAGCCGCAGCAACATCAGCAGACGGCCGCCACCAGCTGACCATGACTGCACCCAGAACCGTGACCGCTCCACGCCTGCTGCCGCAGGCCTCCCAGCACCCAAGCGGCGCCAAGCCCCGGTAGTGCGTCCGACGACGCACTGGTGGACGCCCAGAGTCGACCGTGAGCACTGCCGCACCGAGCGATTCACGGGTTGATCCCCTCGGCCCGCACCAAGCGATGCCACTCGGCGCGATCATTGCCGCAGTCGGCCGATAGGCGCTTCGGTCTGCGTGCGTGTGCGGCCAGGCGGGACGCGACGTGGGCGACGTCACGGCCGATGCGGCGCAGACTGGCCCGACGACAGACTCCGCTGCCATTTCAGCCCGACGTATCCCAGGCCCCGGGGCAGTGCAGGTCGGCCGAGCGCAGGCGTTGCGGAACGAATCTGATGGGCTCACGGGTGGCCCTCGTGGTGATGGTCGAGCAGGTGGTTCCAGACGAGTTGCGGGAGCTGTTCCAGCAGGTGGTGCCACCCGTACCGGCGCCGGCCGCAGGGCGGCGGCCGGCGCCGGTACGTGGACCGTGAAGTGCCGGCGGCGATCATCTTCGTGGCCACCACCGGCTGCACCTGGCGGCAATCGCCGCCGGTGTCCGGCCCGTCCGGGCCGACCGCCCACCGCCGTTTCACCGAGTGGACCAAGGCACGGGTGTGGCCCAGGCTGCACCGGCTGATCCTGGACGAGCCGGGCTCGCGCGGAGAGCCGGCTTGGTCGCGGTGCGCGATCGACTCGGTCGACATGCGGGCGCTCAACGGGGGGACCTGACAGGTCCGAATCCTGTCGACCGCGGCAAGAACGGCTCGAAGATCACTTGATCACCGGAAGGTCCGGTCTGCCGATCAGTGTCGCGACCTCCTCTGCCAACCTGCACGACAACCAGGCCCTGCAGCGCCTCGTCCGCAGCATCCGCCGATCCACTCGCGCCGCGGGCCCCGCCGGCGCCGCCCCGCCAAGCTCTACGGCGACAAGGGCTACGACTACGACCACCTGCGCCGATGGCTGCGCTCGCGCGGCATCCCCCGCCTGGCCCGCAAAGGCGTCGACTCCTCCCAGCGGCTGGGCCGCCACTGGGCCATCGATCGCACCATCGCCTGGTCGGCCGGATGCCGCCGTCTGCACCGCCGCTACGAACGCAAGGCCGAGCGCTTCCCGGCCTTCACCGCCATCGCCTGCGGCCCTCATCCGCCACCGCCGACTCACCCAATGAGACGAGCTCTAACGGAGGCGGTGGGTTGTGAGACAACACCCGGCCTACCAGGGCTTCTTCATGTTTCAGGGCCTGCCGCACCGCCCGCGCTCATGCTGTGATCATCCACCCACGTGGAAAGCGCTCATTCCTCCGCCATGACCCGCTACCCGCAGCAGCGGGCCGACAACCGCTCAGTCTCAGCGGCTGCCGGCGTCTTGACTCTTCGGCAGCATTGGTTGGCGGTGCCGCTTTCCGCGTTACCTCGCTCTCCTCGATATTCGGGGTCCGACCAGCCCGTCTCAATGGAAATGACTTCGCTCAGTTCGGCCATCCGCATGAACTCGGGGATGTCGCTCGCCCTTTCGTCGGCGCGTTCGGCATCCTCCTTGGCCTGGTAGATCCATACGTCGCCCCATTCCTCGTCAGCGACCTTGGCGATTACGGGGGCGTCGACGAATCCAGAGATCTGGCGGCGGACACCAGCGATCGCGTCGGGCCTGCCGTCGAGGAAGTCTTTCTCGGCCGCGGGCTTGACACGCACGCGCACGAACTCGACGAAATGCTGCATGGTGCTACCTTTCGGTTGATGGTGTACGGCTTTTCAGGCCGTCGTGGTCGTGATGCGGCTGCAAAGGTTGCCGAAGCCCGCTGTGGAACCGTGCGGTCGGGGTGAGGTGGTGGTGATCACTACCTCGGCACCGTCTTCAGGGAAGGTTCGGGTGGACCCCCGGGAAGAGGCAGAGGCTCGTCGCCTCCCCAGCACGGCTCAATGAGAGAGCCGCGCCGGCGGCGGGCCGGTTCGGAAGCCGAGTGGTCGTCGCCATCCATCTGGATGGCGGACGGCGAGCCCGTACGTCGCCGCTGCCGAGCACGAGACGCCGCCCGGTCACCGCGTCGACCGACTTCCACTCCTGTGCCGGGAAGCAGGTCATGAAGCCTGATATGTCGGGGCCGCAGCGGGTGGTTGGGGCGCGTCGCCCGATCGGGCAGATCCCAAGGTGCGCGTGGACGGTCCCTGCAGGGATGTCGATGTCGTACAGCAGCGAGGAAGTCCGCGAGACCGTGCACGGCCAACGGCGCGCGAACCGGGGTGTGGCCCTCGAAGGTCAGACCGATCATGCGCCGTACGTCCTCGCCGCGGGCGCCGGGGCAGGCCAGTGCGTACGAGCCGGTCAGCGTGACGACCCGGTCGCCGGTACGGCAATGCACGCGCACGCCGTGCTCGTCCTGGTCGAGACCGAATTCCTTTCCTTTCATCGGACGGCCACGGGCCTGGCCGGTGTCGGGCCGTTCTAGGTGTACTGACCATGGACGTTGGTGACGGCGACACGGCTGGATGATCTTGA
>NZ_BAABDO010000160.1:0-12057 GCF_039539665.1 Actinomadura keratinilytica | reverse complement strand
CGCGAGGCGGCCGAGCGGGCGCGGGAGGCGGCCGACCGGGCGCGCGACGCCGCGCTGCAGGCGCAGGCGCAGGCCGAGTCGGAGCTGACGCTGGCGCGCGGCCGGGCCGAGACCGCCGAACGCGAGCGCGACAAGGCCCTGGCGGGCATGCGGCAGATCGCCGCCGAGCGCGACGCGGTCGCCGAGAAGCTCGGCGAGCGCGAGCAGTGGGTGGACCAGCTCGCGCAGGCGGTCACCGAGCAGCGCGCGGCCATCGCCGAGCTGTCGCAGGAGCGCGACAGCGCCCGCAACGCCGCCGACCAGGCCCGCTCGCTGATCGACGAGCTCACCCGGCAGCTGCGCACGATCATGCCGACCGCGGCCCCGCGGATCTGACCGCCGCGCCGCGCGCCAGGTCCGCGGGCTGGCGGACCGGGCGCGCGGCCGCCGCGGCCGGGTCCGGCGGGCGCTCGGGTCGCCGGATCGACGGCGGTGCCCCCGTCCCGAGGCCGTGATCGGCCACGGGCGGGGGCCTTTCCTTTCGACCGCGGTCCGCAGGCCGGTCCGGGCACG
This sequence comes from Actinomadura keratinilytica, assembly GCF_039539665.1. NCBI lineage: Bacteria > Bacillati > Actinomycetota > Actinomycetes > Streptosporangiales > Thermomonosporaceae > Actinomadura > Actinomadura keratinilytica. The sequence goes on along the minus strand of NZ_BAABDO010000160.1, from coordinate 11,505 downwards.
CGTCCTGGACGGCGGTGGCACGCACGGCTGATATCCTGGTGGCCCGTGGACAGTGCGGTGGACACCTTGCGATGAACACGCGATGAACGCCGCCTCAGCAGCGACCACGGGAGCGCCTTCTTGCCATCGGCAGCCACTGGTAGATCACGTCCTACCAAGCATCTGTTCGTCACCGGCGGTGTCGCCTCCAGCCTCGGCAAGGGACTGACGGCGTCGAGCCTGGGGCGGCTTCTGGCCCTGCGGGGCCTGCGGGTCACCATGCAGAAGCTGGACCCGTACCTCAACGTCGACCCCGGCACCATGAACCCGTTCCAGCACGGCGAGGTCTTCGTGACCGACGACGGCGCCGAGACCGACCTGGACATCGGGCACTACGAACGCTTCCTCGACACCGAACTGCACGGTTCGGCGAACGTCACCACCGGCCAGGTCTACTCCAACGTGATCGCCAAGGAGCGGCGCGGCGAGTACCTCGGCGACACCGTGCAGGTGATCCCGCACATCACCAACGAGATCAAGGACCGCATCCGCGGCATGGCCGACGGCGACGTCGACATCGTCATCACCGAGGTCGGCGGCACGGTCGGCGACATCGAGTCGCTGCCGTTCCTGGAGGCGGTGCGGCAGATCCGGCACGAGATCGGCCGGGAGAACTGCTTCTTCCTGCACGTGTCGCTGCTGCCCTACATCGGCCCGTCCGGGGAGCTGAAGACCAAGCCGACCCAGCACTCGGTGTCGGCGCTGCGCTCCATCGGCATCCAGCCCGACGCGATCGTGTGCCGCTCGGACCGGCCGATCACCGACGGGCTGCGCAACAAGATCAGCCTGATGTGCGACGTCGACCGCGAGGCCGTGGTGTCGGCGGTGGACGCCGCCAGCATCTACGACATCCCCAAGGTCCTGCACGCCGAGGGCCTGGACGCCTACGTGGTGCGCCGCCTGGGGCTGCCGTTCCGCGACGTCGACTGGGGCGCCTGGGACGAGCTGCTGCGCCGGGTGCACCGGCCCGCCCGCGAGGTCACCATCGCGCTGGTCGGCAAGTACATCGACCTGCCCGACGCGTACCTGTCGGTGACCGAGGCGCTGCGGCACGGCGGGTTCGGCAACGACGCGCGCGTCAACATCCGCTGGGTCAAGAGCGACGACTGCGAGACCCCCGAGGGCGCCCGCCGCGAGCTGGACGGCGTCGACGGCGTGCTGATCCCCGGCGGGTTCGGCGTGCGCGGCATCGAGGGCAAGATCGGCGCGGTGCGGCACGCCCGGGAGAACCGCATCCCGCTGCTGGGCATCTGCCTGGGCCTGCAGTGCATGGTGATCGAGGCGGCCCGGTCGCTGGCCGGGCTGGCCGACGCGGGCAGCGCCGAGTTCGACCCGGCCACCCCGCACCCGGTGGTGGCGACCATGGCCGACCAGGTCGACGTGGTCGCCGGCGAGCGCGACATGGGCGGCACCATGCGCCTCGGCCTGTACCCGGCCGACCTGGCCGAGGGCTCGATCGTGCGCGAGCTGTACGGCGAGGCCAAGGCGTCCGAGCGGCACCGGCACCGCTACGAGGTCAACAACGCCTACCGCGAGCGGCTGGAGCAGGCCGGGCTGGTCTTCTCCGGGCTGTCGCCGGACGGCCGCCTGGTGGAGTACGTGGAGCTGCCGCGCGAGGCGCACCCGTTCTTCGTCGGCACGCAGGCCCACCCGGAGTTCCGGTCCCGCCCGACCCGGCCGCACCCGCTGTTCTCCGGCCTGATCTCCGCGGCGCTGGACTACGCCGCCGCGCGGGGCCGCGCCGACGCGGTGACCGCCCCGTGACCGGCGGCCCCGGCGCCGCCCGGCTCGGCCCCGACGACGTGCGCGACCGGCCCGAGCGGTGGGAGGTCGTCGGCAGCGACGAGGAGTACCGCGGGCATGTGATCCGGGTGCGCCGCGACCGCGTCCGCATGCCCAACGGCGACCGCATGGAGATCGCCCAGCGGGACGTCGTCGAGCACCCCGGCTCGGTCGGCGTCATCGCGCTCGACGACGCCGACCGGGTGCTGCTGCTGCGCCAGTACCGGCACCCGGTGGGCCGGCTGCTGTGGGAGGCGCCCGCCGGGCTGCGCGACGTGCCCGGCGAGCCGCTGCACGAGCTGGCCGAGCGCGAGCTGCTGGAGGAGGCCGGGTACCGCGCCGGCCGCTGGGACACCCTGGCCGACGTGCTGCCGTCCCCGGGCATGTCCGACGAGCGGATCCGCATCTTCCTGGCCCGCGACCTCACCGAGGTGCCCGCCGAGGAGATCGGCTTCGAGCGGGTGCACGAGGAGGCCGACATGCCGGTGGTGTGGGTGCCGCTGGACGAGGCGGTCCGCAAGGTGCTGGCCGGGGAGATCCACAACATGATCGCCTCGCTGGGCGTGCTGGCCGTGCAGGCGGCGCGGGCGCGCGGCTTCCGCGACCTGCGCCCCGTGGACGCCCCCGAGGACTGACCGGCCGCCCCGAGGGCCGGCCGCCGCGCGGCCAGGGGCGGCCGCGACATGCGGCCGGCGGCGTGTCGATCGGGTCTCGCGGCGCCGCCGGAGGCGGCATGATGGGCAGGTCCCTGTCGGTCACCCCGCCCGGAAGAGGTCCGCACTGTCACCGAGCACGCCCGGCCGGAACGCCGCGCCCCCTGGAGCCGGACAGGACGGCGCGCGGCGCGGCCCGCCGCGCCCTGCCGGGCGGCCCGCCGAGCGGGCCGCCGGACAGGGGGCCGCCGACGACCTCGACGGCGCCCTCGGTCCGGGCGGTGGTCCCGGCGGCGGCGCGGGCAGCCCGGACGGCGGCGCGTCCGCGCTGCGCTCGGCCGTGCGCACCTACCTGGGGCACCTGGCCGTGGAACGGGGCCTGGCCGCCAACACCCTCAGCTCCTACCGCCGCGACCTGCGCCGCTACCTGGCGGTGCTGACCGCCCGCGGCCGCACCGCCATCGACCAGGTCGGCGAGGACGACGTGCGGGCGTTCCTGGTCGGGCTGCGCGAGGGCGACGCCGACCACCCGCCGCTGTCGGCCGGGTCGGCGGCCCGCGCGGTGGTGGCCGTGCGCGGGCTGCACCGCTTCGCGCTGCGCGAGGGGCTGGCCGGCGTGGACCCGGCCCGCGACGTCCGCCCGCCCACGCCGCCGCGGCGGCTGCCCAAGGCCATCTCCATCGACGACGTCGAACGGCTGCTGGCCGCGGCGGCGGGCCCCGGCGGCGACGCCACCGCGCGCGGGCTGCGCGACCGGGCGCTGCTGGAGCTGCTGTACGGGTCGGGTGTGCGCATCTCCGAGGCCGTCGGCCTGGACGTCGACGACCTGGACCTGGACGAGGGGATCGCCCGCGTGCGCGGCAAGGGCGGCAAGACCCGCGTGGTGCCGATCGGCGACTACGCGCGCCGCGCCGTCGAGGCGTACCTGGTGCGGGCCCGGCCCGAGCTGAGCGCGGCGGGGCGCGGCGGCCCCGCGCTGTTCCTGAACGCGCGCGGCGGGCGGCTGTCGCGGCAGGGCGCCTGGATGGTGCTGCGCGCCGCCGCCGAACGCGCCGACCTGAAGAACGTGTCCCCGCACACGCTGCGGCACTCGTTCGCCACGCACCTGCTGGACGGGGGCGCCGACGTGCGGGTCGTGCAGGAGCTGCTGGGCCACGCGTCGGTGACCACCACGCAGGTCTACACCCTCGTCACCGTGCAGATGCTGCGCGAGGTGTACGCCACGTCGCACCCCCGCGCCCGCGGATGAGCCCGGCGGATGAACAGGACGTATCGGGGCCAGACAAAACACGCCCATTGGCGCGCGTCGGCTTGAGAGGCGCCGTGTCAACCCCTAGAGTCCCGGACCTGGATGGCATTTACCGGGCCGCCCGGGGAGGGATCTGGTGACCAGCACTGAGGCTGCGGAGGGCGTCCTGTCCTCCGCCACCATTGAGACCGATCCGACTCTTGCCCTCGGACCGACGCAGCGGCCGGTGCCCAACTTCCCCGAGCCCGAGCCGCTGGACGAGCACGGACCGGCCCGCGTGGTGTCGATCTGCAACCAGAAGGGCGGGGTCGGCAAGACCACCACCACCATCAACCTCGGCGCCGCGCTGGCCGAGTACGGGCGCCGCGTGCTGCTGGTGGACTTCGACCCGCAGGGCGCGCTGTCGGTCGGGCTGGGCAAGGGCGACCCGCGCCAGCTCGACATGACGATCTACAACCTCCTGCTCGAGCACGACACCGAGTGGGAGGACGTCGTCATCGACACCGGTGTCGACGGCATGGACCTGCTGCCCAGCAACATCGACCTGTCCGGCGCCGAGGTCCAGCTGGTGCACGAGGTGGGGCGCGAGTACATCCTGGCGGGCGCGCTGAAGTCGGCGGTGTCGCACTACGACTACATCCTCATCGACTGCCAGCCGTCGCTCGGCCTGCTCACCGTGAACGCGCTGGCCGCCAGCCAGGGCGTGCTGATCCCGCTGGAGTGCGAGTACTTCGCGATGCGCGGCGTGGCGCTGCTGATGGAGACCATCGACAAGGTCCAGTCGCGCATCAACCCCGAGCTGCAGATCGACGGGGTGCTCGGCACCATGTACGACTCGCGCACCCTGCACACCCGCGAGGTGCTCGGCCGCATCGTCGAGGCGTTCGGCGACAAGGTGTTCCACACCGTCATCAACCGCACCGTGCGGTTCCCCGACGCCACCGTCGCGGGCGAGCCGATCACCTACTTCGACCCGACCTCGATGGGCGCCAACGCCTACCGCAGCCTGGCCCGCGAGGTCCTGCAGCGCTGGGCCGCGGCCGAGGCCGCCGCCCGGTGACGCCCCGTCCTCGCTCCCGGGAGTGAGGACGTGCGCCCGCCCGCCCGGACGTCCGCCGCGGCCGGTGGACGCGGCGGCGTCCCGACTCCGCTACCGTGAGCGAGGTGGACCGGACGTCGCAGGAGCCGCAGGCCGAGGAGGGCCGTGGCTTCCGCGTTCACCTGGACAACTTCGAGGGCCCGTTCGACCTGCTGCTCGGCCTGATCTCCAAGCACAAGCTGGACATCACCGAGGTGTCGCTGGCCAAGGTCACCGACGACTTCATCGCCCACATCCGCTCGCACGGCAAGGACTGGGACCTGGACCAGGCCAGCCACTTCCTGCTGGTCGCCGCCACCCTGCTGGACCTCAAGGCGGCCCGGCTGCTGCCGACCGGCGAGGTCGACGACGAGGAGGACCTGGCCCTGCTGGAGGCCCGCGACATGCTGTTCGCGCGGCTGCTGCAGTACCGGGCGTTCAAGGAGGCCGCCCGGTGGCTGGCGGGCCGGATGGCCGAGCAGGGGCGGCGCTACCCGCGCACGGTGCCGATGGAGCCCCGCTTCGCCAACCTGCTGCCGGAGGTGCTGCTCGGGCTCGGGCCCGCCGAGTTCGCCCGCCTGGCCGCCAAGGCGCTCACCCCCAAGGCGCCCCCGACCGTCTCGGTCGAGCACATGTACCAGCCCAAGGCCAGCGTCCGCGAGCAGGCCGCGATCGTGGTGGAGCGGCTGCGCGAGCTGCGCGCCACCACCTTCCGCGTGCTCACCGAGGACTGCGCGGGCACCTTCGAGGTCGTGGCGCGGTTCCTGGCGCTGCTGGAGCTGTACCGCGAGAAGGCGGTCGCGTTCGAGCAGGCCGAGCCGCTGGGCGAGCTGCACGTCACCTGGACCGGGACCGACGACGGCGACGTCGTCGTCGGCGACGACTACGAAGGCTCCCGGGAGCCGGAGAAAGACAAGACCGATGACTGAACCACCCCGCGAGGACGCCCCCGAGGACGCACCCGAGGGCGTTGCCGACGCACCCGCCCCGCCGCCCGGGCAAGCGCCGCCCGCGGACGCGGCCCCCGCCCCGTCCGCGCCGGACGAGGGGCCGGGGCTGCGCGCCTCGATCGAGGCGATCCTGCTGGTGGTGGACGAGCCGGTGAGCGAGGTCACGCTCGCGCAGCTGCTGGAGCGCCCCCGCCAGGAGATCGCCGCCACGCTGCGGGAGCTGTCGGCGGAATACACCGCCCAGGGCCGCGGGTTCGACCTACGGGAGGCGGCAGGGGGCTGGCGTTTCTACACTCGGGACGTGTGCGCCCCGGTGGTCGAGCGGTTCGTCACCGACGGTCAGCAGGCCCGCCTCACCCAGGCGGCGCTGGAGACCCTGGCGGTGGTGGCCTACCGCCAGCCGGTGAGCCGGGCCCGGGTCTCGGCGATCCGCGGCGTCAACAGCGACGGCGTGATCCGCACGCTGCTGCTGCGGGGGCTGATCGAGGAGGCGGGCCAGGACCCCGAGACGCACGCGCACCTGTACCGGACCACGGGGTACTTCCTGGAGCGGCTGGGGTTGCGCGGCCTGGACGAGCTGCCCGACCTCGCCCCCTACCTCCCCGAAGACCTGCCAGACGACACAGTTGAGGAAAAGTGACCGACAACCAGGGCGTACGGTTGCAGAAGGTGCTCGCCGACGCCGGAATCGGCAGCCGCCGCCACTGCGAGGAGCTGATCGGCGAGGGCCGGGTCAGCGTCAACGGCCGGAAGGTGTTCCGGTTCGGTGAGCGCGTGGACCCCGAACGCGACGTCATCCACGTCGACGGCCGCCGCGTGGAGACCCGCTCCGAGATGCGCTACTACGCCGTCAACAAGCCGCGCGGCGTGGTCAGCACCATGTCCGACGAGCGGGGCCGCAAATCGCTGGCCGACTTCGTGGACGTGCCCGAGCGGCTGTTCCATGTCGGCCGACTGGACACCGACACCGAGGGGCTGATCCTGCTCACCAACGACGGGGAGCTGGCGCACCGCCTCATGCACCCCAGCTACGGCGTGCAGAAGACCTACCTGGCCGAGATCCACGGGCCCATCCCGCGGGACCTGGGGCGGCGGCTCAAGGCCGGCGTCACGCTGGACGACGGGCCCGCCAAGGCCGACCGGTTCCGGGTGTTCGACCAGGTGGGCAAGCGGGTGCTGGTGGAGATCACCCTGCACGAGGGCCGCAAGCACATCGTGCGGCGGATGCTCAAGCACGTCGGGTTCCCCGTGCAGCAGCTGGCCCGCGTCGAGTTCGGGCCGATCAAGCTCGGCCAGCTGCGTCCCGGCACCGTCCGGGCGCTGACGGTCCGGGAGATCGGCGAGCTGTACAAGGCCGTGGGCCTGTAGGAGGTGTGAACGTGGCGGTACGCGCGATCCGCGGGGCGACGCAGGTGGACGCCGACGACCGGGACCAGATCCTGGCGGCCACCACCGAGCTGGTGACCGAGGTGATGACGCGCAACGCGCTGGCGACCGACGACGTCATCAGTGTGATCTTCACCGCGACGCCCGACCTGACCGGCGAGTTCCCGGCGCTGGCGGCGCGCAAGCTGGGCTTCCACGAGGTCCCGCTGCTGTGCGCCAGCGAGATCGGCGTGCCGCACGCGCTGCCCCGGGTGATCCGGCTGATGGCGCACGTGGAGACCGACCGTCCCCGCTCGGAGATCCAGCACGTGTACCTGCGCGGCGCGGCCGCGCTGCGGCTCGACATCGCGCAGTGAGGCGGGCGCGGGCGGGGCGCGCGGTTCCGCGGCGCGGCACGGCCGGGCACCCGGGGCCGCTACCCTTGTCGCGTGGCTGAAGAGGGCTTTCCACGGCGCATCGTGGTGATCGGGGCCGGGCTGATCGGCACCTCGATCGCCCTGGCCATGCGCGAACGCGGCGCCGAGGTGCAGCTGGCCGACCGCGACGCCGCCGCGCTGGCGATGGCCGTCGAGCTGGGCGCGGGCACGGCCCTGCCGGACGGCGACGGCCCCGCCGATCCCGGCGCGGGGCCCGCCGACCTGGCGGTGCTGGCCGTCCCGCCCGCCGCCGTGGCCGTCACCCTGGCGGACGCGCAGAAGCGCGGGCTGGCCGAGGTCTACACCGACGTGGCCAGCGTCAAGGCGCTGCCGCTGCGGCAGGCGCGCGACCTGGGCTGCGACCTGGGCGCGTACGTGCCGAGCCATCCGATGGCCGGGCGCGAGCGCTCCGGCCCGGCGGCGGCCCGCGCCGACCTGTTCCTCGGCCGCTCCTGGGCGCTGTGCCCGCCGGCCGAGGCGGCGCCGGAGGCCGTCGAGGCGGTGGCCGCGCTGGCCCGGGCGTGCGGCGCCGAGCCGATCACCGTCGACGCCGAGGAGCACGACCGCGCCGTCGCGCTGGTCTCGCACGCCCCGCACGTGGTGTCGGCCGCGGTCGCCGCCCGGCTGACCGGCGTTGACGACACCACGCTCGGCCTGGCCGGGCAGGGCCTGCGGGACGTCACCCGCATCGCCGCCGGCGACCCGCGGCTGTGGATCGGCATCCTGACCGGCAACGCCGCGCCCGTCGCCGACGTGCTGGAGGCCGTGGCCACCGACCTGGCCGTGGCGGCCTCGCTGCTGCGCGACGGCAGCGAGGAGGCCGCCACCCACGTCGCCGACCTGCTGCTGCGCGGCAACGCCGGCCGCTCGCGCATCCCCGGCAAGCACGGCGGCGCCCCGTCGGCGTACGCCACGGTGCAGGTGGTCATCCCCGACCGCCCCGGCGAGCTGGCCATGATCTTCCAGGCGGCGGGCGTGGCCGGGGTCAACATCGAGGACGTGTCGATCGAGCACTCCCCGGGCCGCCCGCTGGGCGTGCTGGAGATCTCGGTCAAGCCCGAGGCCGCCCAGAAGCTGGCCGAGGAACTGCGTTCGCGCGGCTGGTCGGTCCCCGGCCTGGCATAACGCTTCGAGACGTGCCCCGGGACGGCCCCTGCGGCGGCCCGCAGCGGGCCCGACGGGGCCGCGCACACGGGTACGCTGACGCGACGGGGGAACACGGCCCCCGGCACCCCCGGGGCCGTCCGCGCGCCCGCCGCGGGAACCCGCGGGCAAGCCGCCGCATCACGGAAAGGGAGCGATCGTGCCGCTCGTCATCGCCATGGACGGCCCCTCGGGGTCGGGCAAGTCCAGCGCCTCCAAGGGCGTGGCCCGCGCGCTCGGGCTGCGCTACCTCGACACCGGCGCCATGTACCGCGCCATGACCTGGTGGATGCTGCGGGCGGGCGTGCCGGTCGAGGACGCCGAGGCGGTCGCGGCCCGCGCCGGGGAGCCGGTGATCGAGTCCGGCACCGACCCCGACGCGCCCACCATCGCGGTGGACGGCACGGACGTGTCCGGCCCGATCCGCACCCGCGAGGTGACCAACGCGGTCAGCGCGGTCAGCGCGGTGCCGCGGGTGCGCGAGCGGCTGGTGGCGCTGCAGCGCGAGATCATCGGTGCGGGCGGCATCGTCGTGGAGGGACGCGACATCGGCACCGTGGTGGCGCCCGACGCCGCCGTCAAGATCTTCCTGACGGCCAGCGAGGAGGCCCGGGCGGCCCGCCGCGCCAAGGACCTGGCCGCCGACCCCGGCGCCACGGTGACGGTGACGCTGGCCGAGCAGGCCCGCCGCGACCGGCTGGACTCCACCCGGGCGGCCTCGCCGCTGACCAAGGCCCCGGACGCGCACGAGATCGACTCGACCGACCTGACCCTGGACGAGGTGATCGAGACGGTCGTGCGGCTGGCGAAGGAGGCGTCCTAACCGGGCCGGGCGGGCCCGCCCGGCCGGGTACGGGCGGCCGAGCGGACGGGCGAGCGGACGGACGAGGAGGGCGGCCGGCGCCGCGCGCGGCGCCTCGGAGGCGAGCGGAAGACAGTGAGCGAATACGAGATCGAGACGGTGGACGGCCCGCAGGCCGCGGACCGGGAGGCGGCGCCGCCCCCGGTCGTGGCCGTGGTGGGGCGTCCCAACGTGGGCAAGTCGACCCTGGTCAACCGGATCCTGGGCCGCCGGGAGGCGGTCGTGGAGGACGTGCCGGGCGTGACCCGCGACCGCGTCGCCTACGAGGCCAACTGGAGCGGCCGCCGCTTCACCGTCGTCGACACCGGCGGCTGGCTGCCGGACGCCTCCGGCCTGGCCGCCGCGATCGCCGAGCAGGCCCGGCTGGCGGTCGACCTGGCCGACGTGGTGATGTTCGTGGTGGACGCGACCGTGGGCGCCACCGACGTCGACGAGGCCGTGGTGGACATCCTGCGCCGGTCCGGCAAGCCGGTGGTGCTGGTCGCCAACAAGGTGGACGACGCGGCCACCGAGGCCGACGCGGCCATGCTGTGGTCGCTGGGCATCGGCGAGCCGCACCCGGTCAGCGCCCTGCACGGCCGCGGCAGCGGCGACCTGCTGGACGCGGTGCTGGACGCGCTGCCCGCCGAGCCGCCGCCGGAGACGTTCGCCGCGGCCGGGGGGCCGCGTCGGGTGGCGCTGCTGGGCCGGCCCAACGTCGGCAAGTCCAGCCTGCTCAACCAGCTGGCGGGGGAGAAGCGCGCCGTGGTCGACTCGGTCGCCGGCACCACCCGCGACCCGGTGGACGAGCTGATCGAGCTGGGCGGCCGCGAGTGGCGGTTCATCGACACCGCGGGCATCCGGCGGCGCTACCGGGAGAACCAGGGCGCCGACTTCTACGCCACGCTGCGCACCCAGTCGGCGCTGGAGCGGGCCGAGGTGGCGGTGGTGCTGATCGACGCGTCCGAGCCGCTGGCCGAGCAGGACCTGCGGATCGTGTCGATGGTGATCGAGTCCGGCCGGGCGCTGGTGATCGCCTACAACAAGTGGGACCTGCTGGACGAGGAGCGCCGCCACTACCTCGAACGCGAGATCGACCGGCAGCTGCACAACGCCCGGTGGGCGCCGCGCGTCAACATCTCCGCCCGCACCGGGCGGCACGTGGACAGGCTGGTGCCCGCCCTGGACACGGCGCTGGAGGGCTGGGGCACCCGCGTGCCCACGTCCAAGCTCAACCAGTTCTTCGCCGACCTGGTGGCCGCGCACCCGCACCCGATCCGGGGCGGCAAGCAGCCCCGGGTGCTGTTCGCCACCCAGGCGGGCGTGCGGCCGCCCAAGTTCGTGCTGTTCACCACCGGCTTCCTGGAGGAGGGCTACCGCCGGTTCATCGAACGGCGCCTGCGCGAGGAGTTCGGCTTCGCCGGCACGCCCATCGACATCACGATGCGCATCCGGGAGAAGCGCGGCAGGCGCAAGTGAGGGAGGCGTTCTCGTTGACGCGGCAACGAGAACATGTTCTCTTTTGCGGGTGAGGTTCCTGCTGCTGCTCGGGTGCGCGGCGGGCTGCCTGGCGCTCGGCTTCGCCTGGCGCGAGCCGTGGATCGGCGCCGTCGGCCTGCTGGTCGCCTTCGCGGCGATGTTCACCGACCGCGACGACGTCCCGGTGGACGACGAGAAGCGCGCCTACGAGCCCACCAAGACCGTCCGCAACATGCGCACCCGCGACCGCTGACGGCGCGACCGGGCGTGCGATGGGCGTGGCGCCGCTCCGTGCGGGGAGCGCGGATGTCCCGCACGGAGCGGTTGCTCGTGCCCGGCGCGCGGCGCGGCCGCCGGGTCAGGGATGGGGCCGGTCGCGGCGTTCGCCGGCGACCCGCTCGTCGTGCCGTCCGGCGGGTGCCGGGCCCGCGCCTTCCGGCCCGGGTGCGCCGGGCCCGGATGCGCCGGGCCTGGGGGCCTGCTGCCCCG
>NZ_BAABDO010000159.1:0-12177 GCF_039539665.1 Actinomadura keratinilytica | reverse complement strand
CAGTCCCAAGATCGTCCTCAGCCAAACATCAAGATCGACCGGACAGGCCCTAGGCCAACATCGGGAAGGACCATCCCCGCGTGCGCGGGGCCGACGCGCATCGGCGACGTGCCGAGTGTCGGGCGGGCGGACCATCCCCGCGTGCGCGGGGCCGACATGCACTCCGCGTACGTCCGCAGGGCCCGCCGGGGACCATCCCCGCGTGCGCGGGGCCGACACGAGAGGAACCCTGATGTCCACGATCCACACGGGACCATCCCCGCGTGCGCGGGGCCGACGGATCCACCAGGCCATAAGGGTGTTCTCCTCAGGGACCATCCCCGCGTGCGCGGGGCCGACAGGTGGCGAGTCCAGCCGTGAGGGTCTTAGCGGGGGACCATCCCCGCGTGCGCGGGGCCGACGGCATCCGATCGCCAAGCGCTGGTACGAGTCACGGACCATCCCCGCGTGCGCGGGGCCGACGTGTCGACCAGGTTGCGGAACCACTCGAACCGCGGACCATCCCCGCGTGCGCGGGGCCGACAAGAAACAAGTGGCCGCCCGTGGGCGCCCGGGGGGACCATCCCCGCGTGCGCGGGGCCGACACTTGCTGACCTGCGAGTCTATGACGACGAGGCCGCGTTTTCATTTAGTTGGATCTGCAAACCCTCAGCCCGGGCGGCAGCCTCGTAGGTACCACCGTGTCAAGGTTCTGGCAGCATGGGGCGGCGATGGACACGCCCCGTGAGCCGTACTGGTGCGACCCGCACCCCGCCGACATCGACCTGCTGCCCAGGGACGGGCGTCGCCACCTCGGGGTTCTGGAGCAGGTCGTGCGCCGGCAGTGGGATCCGGCCCGCGGCAACCCGCCCGACGAGGTGATCGCGGCGATCGATCGGCTTGCGGCTCTGCCCGGCCCGATCGCCTCGCAGGTCGCCGAGGTGCTCACCGGTGGGCTGTGGGTCGGGATCGGCCCTGTCCCAGGGCTGAATCACTTCGGGCGCCTCGCCGGGCAGCCCGTCCGCCCGGGGACGAGCACGACGTGGGACCAGGTGCCGGGCGTGACCGACTGGGAAACCCGCACCATGGCGGTCGGCACCGGCGACCATGTGAGCGCCTCCCTTGTCGATCATGAGATCGGCCACGTCATGGAGCGCCGTCGCCGAGCGGCCGAGTCCGCCGAGTGGCAAACGATCATGTTTCGATGCCGCCCGCTGCTGATCGTGGATCGCTGGCTCGATCCGCTGGAGTGGTGGGCGGAGGCCTGGGCGCTGGTCATCACCGGGCAGTTCCCCAGGCTCATCCGGACTCTGAGCGGCCACGAGCCGGTCGCTGAAATCGTCGCCAGGTACTATGTGAGGCACTTCGGGCTGGAGGTGTGATGGCGCAGGCGGTGCTCAAGGCCGGACGGTTGCTGCTGCCGCACGACGCCGGATGCGGCGCCTCCGAGATCACCCCGGACGATCCGCGCTATGCGGACCTGCGCGCCGACGCCGTCGTGGACGAAGAGCTCAACGGCACCCCCGAGGAGAACGCGGCCATCGCCGCCAAGTGGCGCCGCAAGTGGGCGCTGGAGGAACGCCGCTCCGCGTAGTCGCTGTATCACATCACGCCACGTTGATCGTTGACCTGTATCAACGGTGGCTTAGGAGCCCACTGCGCGGCAACGGTCGACAAGCTGCGGGTCAAGTCCAGCGGAGTGGTAATGAGGCGGCCTCCACGTGATCCTGTTTCTGCAGGTTAAGCGGTGAGTTCTCGGTTGCGTCCGTGGGATCTGGTGCGGCGCCGCCGATGACGCGCAGTCTGGCTTCGGCCAGGCATTCCAGGCCCACGTACCGGCGGCCCTCGGCCTACTCGTCGGTCCGCTCCATCAGCACCGCACCTACGAGGCGAAGCATCGCGGCGTGGTCGGGAAGATCCCGACCACGCCGGTGCGCCGCCGGATCTCCTTGTTCGGCCGCTCTTGCAGGTTGTTGGACAGACCCGTCGGCAGATCTGCCGCGGGAAGCCAGTGAAGGCCAGCAGGTCGTTTCGGGCGATGCCCAGATGCTCGGCGGCCTCGGGGTGCTTGGCCTCCAGCGACGCGACGGACTGACTCCGGATTGGGTGTGACCACCTCGGGCTCATCGATCAGTAGGTCTCAGCTCCCTGCGAAGAGGGTGGCTTCTTCTCCCGGTCTGGCGGCGCAGCTTGCCTCACCGTGGCGCGAACCGCAACCCGCAGGGGGTTGCGGCTCGCCGCCCCGGCGAGGCGGGCTTGCGCCGAACCGGGAGAGTAGAAGCCACCCTCTCCCGACATCGCAGGTAAGGGGGGACGTGCACGTGACCGCTATCGACGATCATGCAGAGCCTTAGGCCCGTTGCTAGCTGTAGAAGGGCTTACCGACGGTCAACCTCCGCCGCTGTGGAGACCGTCCCCGCGTGCGCGGGGCCGACTCCGGGTCGATCGACATCAGGGCGTCCCGGATCGGACCATCCCCGCGTGCGCGGGGCCGACGACCACGCCCACGGGGGCAGAGAGACCAACTCGAGAACCATCCCCGCGTGCGCGGGGCCGACCCAGCATGGCAGAGATTGACGAGCTGGCCCGGAGAACCATCCCCGCGTGCGCGGGGCCGACGTCTCAAGCCCGAACGACAGGCCCGTGGTCACGGAACCATCCCCGCGTGCGCGGGGCCGACTTCACCCCGCGCTTGAGGGCGTCGAACGCGGGCGAACCATCCCCGCGTGCGCGGGGCCGACGGGCCGCGCATCTCGGTCGGCAAAACCGTGACCGAACCATCCCCGCGTGCGCGGGGCCGACTCGCCGCGTCGGTGGCGTCCCCGTCCCGGCCGAGAACCATCCCCGCGTGCGCGGGGCCGACGCGATGAAGAACGCGATCAGGCTGGCGATGGTCGAACCATCCCCGCGTGCGCGGGGCCGACCCGGCGGACTCCCGTACTCTGATGGCGGGTGACGAACCATCCCCGCGTGCGCGGGGCCGACCCATCCGCCGCTGCGGTGGAGCTGGCCTGCCTGGAACCATCCCCGCGTGCGCGGGGCCGACTCTACCGATGCCGCCACCCCGACTGCCCAACGCGAACCATCCCCGCGTGCGCGGGGCCGACGCGTCCCGCCGCGCCAGGGCCCGCGCCGAGGAGGAACCATCCCCGCGTGCGCGGGGCCGACTCGACCGTCTACAACAACGGGATCCGTCCGACCGAACCATCCCCGCGTGCGCGGGGCCGACCGGTCTGCGGGGTCTCGTCGGTCTCGGACATGGGAACCATCCCCGCGTGCGCGGGGCCGACCGGGCTTCTCGCGCACGCGCGCGCGCGGACTGAGAACCATCCCCGCGTGCGCGGGGCCGACCGGCGACGTGGCCAGCGCCACAGCGATCGAGGCGAACCATCCCCGCGTGCGCGGGGCCGACACTTGCTGACCTGGGAGTCTATGACGGCGAAGCCGGTTTTTCATTCGGTTGGAAATGGCAACTCAGTGGCTGCGGGGGCCGAGGTGGACCGATTTGGACGCCGCAGCAGATGGGCCACCGGTCATGTACGCCGCTTACCGCGGTCGCCGCCATGACCGTGCATCTGGGGCAGACGGCTGGAAGGAGAGACTGACACGAAGCGAACCTCTTGTCGGCCAGTTCATCGGCGCGCCCCGTTCCTGCAGGGACGGGGCGCCCTTCATTTCGTCCCCCGTTGAGCGAAGGAGCGTGGAAGATGTTCCTGTCCTCGACCCCCATCGTCGTGCGGACGGCCGCGGACGCCATCGCCCTGGTGCCCTACCTCCTCGGGTTCGTCCCCTCCGAAGACCTGGTGATGGTCGGGCTGGGCGGCTCCCTGCGCACCGTGGCATACCGCGTCGACCTGCCCGCCGCCGGCGACGAGGACACCGTCGATGCGATGGCCGAGCACCTGGCCCGCCTTGCGCGACGCAACCGGATCGCCCGGGCGCTGCTGGTCGGGTACGGGCCGAGCGAACGCGTCGTTCCGGTCGCCGCGGCGGTCACCGGCCGGGTGTCCGCCTGCGGTGTGGAGGTCATCGACGCCTTTCGTGTGCATGAGGGACGGTGGTGGTCCCTCACCTGCACCGGCGGATGCTGCCCGCCCGAGGGCCGCCCCTACGACCCATCGACCAGCGTTGCGGCGGTGGACGCCGTCATCCGCGGCCTGGCGGCCTTGCCCGACCGGGCCGCGCTGGCCGCGTCGGTCGCCGCGGTGACCGGACCTGCCCGCCGGGCCGTGCGGAAGGCCACCGCCGTCTGGGAGCAGCGGTATCTGCGCGCGTCCCGCAGTGACCCTGCCGGGACCCGCCACCGCATGGTCACCGACGGGATCCCGCTGGTGGCCGAGCTGGCCGAACGAGTGCGCGCCCAGGGCCCGGCGCCGAGCGACTCGGAGGTCGCCCGGCTCGGCGTCCTGCTGACCTGCCTGCGGGTGCGGGACGAGGCGTGGATCCGCATCGACGGCGATGACAGGTCGGTGCTGCTGCGCCACGTGGACTTCTGGCGGGACGTGCTGCGCCGGGTCGAGGAGCCGTACGCGGCCGCACCGGCCGGCCTGCTGGCGTACGCGGCCTACATCAGCGGGGACGGCGCGTTGGCCAACGTCGCCCTGGATCGTGCGCGCACCGCCGACCCCGGCTATTCCATGGCCGCTCTGCTGCGCGACGTGCTGGCCGCCGGCCTGCCCCCGGACCAGGCCCGCCTCCGGATCACACCGGAGGAGCTGGCCGACATGTACGCCGCCACCGAGAACCGCCCCGCCACCTGACCTGGCCGCCGTGAACGCCCGCAGGCCGCGGCGGCCCTCGCACTACATCGACTCACTACGCGGAAAGGAGCGCTGGTGGGAACCAGAGGGTTCATCGCCTTCGTCGTCGACGCCACGGAGAAGACCGCCTACAACCACTGGGACAGCTACCCCCAGGGGCTCGGCCTCGAAGTTCTCGGCTGGCTGCGGGCCGCCAGCGACAGCATCGACGCCCTGCGCGAGCGCGCCCGCGCGCTGCGCGTGGTGGACCCCGACAGCGAGCCGACCCCGGCCGACATCGCCCGCCTGACCAGGTGTCTCGGCCCTGGTGCGGCCACCGGTCGGCTGGACGACTGGCACATGCTGCTGCGCCAGACCGAGGGCCGGCCTCACCTGATGCTCGAGGTCGGGGTCATCGAGGACGCCGGCGACTTCCCGCTGGACTCGCTGTACGCCGAGTGGGGATACGTGATCGACCTGGACGCCGAGACGTTCGAGGTCTACCGCGGCTTCCAGACCGCCCCGCACGGCAAAGGCCGGTTCGCCCACCGGGCCGCCGACAGCCCGCAGCGGGTCACGTCGTCCACCTACTACCCCGTCGCACTGGTCACCGGCTGGGCACTGAACGCACTGCCCAGCGACACCGCCTTTCTGAACGCTCTCAGCGGCGGCCGGGGTGACGACGAGGGGGCACCGTGAACCGTCGCAGCTGATCGGCTTCTTGGTCCTCCCGCCGCCGTTTCCCCTGGCGGCGGGCTTTTCCATGTCCGCCGAAAGGAAGGGATCCGGATGTCACGGGAAAGCCTGCAGTGGCTGAACCAGAACACGCTGATCGGGTTCACCGACCAGCGCGGGCACGCCTGGCACTACCGCGCCGGCGAGCAGGGCGGGGAACCCAACCACTATCCCGGCCCGATTCCGGTGAGGGACGTGATCCGCCGCCTGTTCGGCTGGCAGCCGGTCGAGGGCACCGTGGAGAGCGCCTTCATCACCGAGGACGGGGTCACCCGGGTCACCGACACCGCGCGCAAGGCCATCATCCGGCCCGACACCGGCGCCATCCTGGGCGTCTTCAAGCAGGGCTACCAGATCCACGACTACGCGCAGTGGCTGGTCGACAACGTGGCGACCCTGCTGGACGACGATCTGGCGATCGGGTCGGCCGGCCTGCTGCGCGGCGGCGCGGTCGCCTGGGTGCAGGTCGAGGTGCCCGAGACGTGCACCACCGACGAGGGGGTGGCGTTCCGGCCGTTCCTGCTGGCGGCCTCGTCGCTGGACGGCTCTCTCAAGACGACCTATCGGCGCGGCGCGACCGTGGTGGTCTGCGACAACACCCTGTCGGCGGCGCTGAACGAGTCCGGCGCCTGGCAGATCAAGATCAAGCACTCGTCCAACTCCCTGGGGCGGATCACCAGGGCGCGGGAGGCGCTGGGCATCGTGCACCGGGTCGCCGACGACTTCGCCGCCCAGGTCAGGGCCCTGTGCCGGGTCGAGGTCACCGACCGCCAGTGGGACCGGTTCCTGACCGAGCTCGTCCCGGTCCCGCCCGAGCAGGGCCGCAGCCGGACCCTGGCCGAACGCCGCCGCGAGGCGCTGACCGCCCTGTGGCGGCACGATCCGCGGGTCAGCCCCTGGCGCGGCACCGCCTACGGGGTGGTCGCGGCGGTCAACACCTACACCCATCACGAGCAGTCCGTCCGCGGCGCGCACCGGGCCGAGCGCAACATGCTGCGCGCCGTCACCGGCGAGTTCGACCAGCTCGACCGCGAGACCCTCAGCGTACTGGACCGCGTTCTGGACGGCGCGTTCACCCGCTGACCGTCGTCCCATGCGGTGCGGCCCGGGTGCACTCCGGGCCGCACCGCACGGTGGCCCTTGCCTTCGCTTCCGCTCTCAACAAGGCCGCCGCCTGTCCTTCTCGAACCGTCATCTCACGGAGACGCCCGATGACCGCTACCGAGTTCGCCGTCCGTGTCACCCGTGACGGGGAGACCGCGATCGTCCCCGTCCGCGACGAGGCCGCCGCGCTGGAGACGGTCGCGGAGTTCCTGGAGTACGGCGTCGAAGCCGCTCCACTGGTCCGCACCGTCACCGCATGGCGTCTGGACGAGGACGCGCTGGCCCGCGCCCGCCTCATCGCCGCCCGCAGGCACGTCCGGCACATCGCCGAACTGCGCCGGGAGGACGAGCTGCGGCAGGACCAGGCGCTGGCCGCGCTGCGCCCGTTCGCCCCGGCCATGAGCGAGTCCGACCGCGCCGCGCGGCTGGAGGAGCTGCTGTCCGAGCTCGACCACCGGGACGGGATCCGGCACGGCGACCATGACGCGTTGCCGGACGACGCCGAACGCCGCGTCGACGAGGCCGCCGACAGGCTGATCGCCGAGCCGGCCTTCGATCGCTCATGCAAGCCCGGAGCGTCGACGTCCGGCTGAGGAGAGTCGCATGGCCTCCGCGAATGCTCGCATCCGTGGCGACCGCAGCCCTGCCCCGCACAACCCGTCCCGGGGCACTTCACCACTGCGGCGACGGCCTATGGACGATCGGCGCGCGCGGCCGTTCAGGGGAGCCCGCGGCTCGGCCGCTTCCGGCCGCCCCGCACCGGCGTCGGAGGTCCCTCCCCCACGTCCTGCCCCGCCACCGCATCGGCTGGCCTCTGGAGCGCGGACCTCCTTCGTTCCCGGGCAGCTGCTGCGCGTGATCGCCACCTGTCCGAACTTCGGTCCCCGGTCCCGCCATCGGCGTCCGCTGCGCCGGGTGGAGCAGGGAACCGTCGGCCAGTACCTCTACACCGCCACCCGCAGGAACATCGGCGAGGTCGCCGTGCTCCGCCTGGTGAAGCAGCACCGCATCGTCATGGTGCGCACCGACGTCCTGGCGCCGTACGAGCCCGCCCTCGCCCCTGCGATCCGCGATGCGGCGCAGTGAGCAGCGTGCCCACTGCGTCTGCTGCATGGGCCCGTCCCTTCGGGGCGGGCCCTTCCTTCTTTCGTCCCTGTCGTCTCTGGCGACCCGTACCTGTCGGAGGGAGTCATGGCCATCGGAGACACCGAGATCACCCTGGCGGGCAACCTGGTGCAGGAGCCCGCGTTGAGGTTCACGCCCACCGGGCAGGCCATCGCCACCTTCCGGGTGGCCTCGACGTCCCGCCTGTTCGACCGCCAGACGGGCGAGTGGCGGGACGGCGATTCCCTGTTCCTCACCTGCTCGGCGTGGCGTCAGACCGCCGAGAACCTGACCGAGTCGGGACTGGCGAAGGGCGATCGGGTGATCGTGCACGGCCGTCTGCGGCAGCGGTCCTACGAGGCCAAGGACGGCACTCCCCGCACCGCGTACGAGATCGATGTCCTCGACGTCGGCCCGTCCCTGCGCAACGCCGTTGCCAAGGTGACCAGGATCCAACGCCACACCGCCACGACCGGCGGCGTCGGCAATGCGGCGGGCACGGCCGATGCTCCCCGGACGCCCGCCGACGACCCGTGGGCGTCACCGCCGAGCACCGACACCGACGACGAACCGCCGTTCTAGACCACCGGGCGCGACCGCGTCCCGGTCGGCACGACTGCGCCGATCCACGCCCTGATCCCCCTGTGCGCTGTGGCCCGCCGCGTGCGGGCCACAGCGCCGTCTCATGCCCAGGAGACCACGACCGTGACCACTGGCACCGACCCCGCTCACCACGGCACCGGTACCGAGCCCCGCGTCGACCGTCCCGTCGGCACCGGTCGGCCTGACGCGGATTCGCTGGAGCACTGGCGCGCGGTGGCCTTGACACAGGCCGCGCGGCTGCGCGCCAACTCCGCGCACATCCGGGCCCTGATCGCCGAACGGGACTCCGACGAGCCGATGCGGGCGTGCATCCGGCACGGCGAGCGGCTCACCCGCCTGTCGAACGAACTGCACGAGAAGAGCATCGAGCACGATCGGCTGGACCAGGCCCGCGCCATCCTCGCCACGGCACTGGTGGACCTGCGGTTTCTGCCGCCGAAGCACGTCGAAACCCGTCTCACCGCCGAGGCCGTGGCCACATGGTGCAAGCAAGTCCGCGACCAGGCCGCCCGCGCCGCCGACGGCATCCGCGAACCGACGAAACCGAGGCCACCGGCCGAACCCTTCACGCCGCCCGGCGAGCAGGACGACGCACCGACACGGGTGGAGTACTGGAAGCAGATCGCCCAGCGGCAGACCGCCCGGCTGGAGACCTATCCCCGGCGCGTAGCCGAGCTGGAGGCCGAACTGCACGCCGACTACCTTCGCCGGGCCAGCTGCGAGTACCACCGCCAGGAGCTCGACCACCTGGGCGGCCTGCTCACCCGGATCGGCCACCAGCTGGACACCGCACGGCGCGCCTATCGGTTTCTCGATGCCGCTTTCGACGACCTCCATGAGCGCGCACTCCGCCAGGAAGTGGTGCTGACCCCCGGAACCGAACTGCCGCGGTGGGCCGAGCGCATCGGCGACCGCGCCCATCGCATCTGGCAACGCTGACCCGCACCGTAGGCGACCGCACGCTCCGGGTGACCATGAAGAGCGTGACGAAACTCGCTGCGGCGCCAACGGGTCGAGCGAGCGGTACGGGCGGCCCGCCGACGGTCTGCGTCTTGGCAAGTCGGCGGTGGGCAGCGGCACGGCGGGGTGATGATGACGAACCCGTCGAACAAGGCCACCTTTTCGGCCCAGCGGCGGGGTGTACTCGCCCGCGTACCGGCCGAAGGAGGGCGGCATGCCCTCGGCCAGGTGCGGCAGCGGGAATTGCGCAGGTCGACGAGCTCGAACTCGGCGTCATCGCGCTTGGCGGCCGGCTCGAACGCCCAGCGTGCCACCTGCTCGCCGACGCGGTTCGGGCGGGTGCTGTTAAAGATGAAGCCGATGCGGGGCGCGGTCTATGTCTCCTGGGGAACCGGACGTCCTGGCAAGACGGGCGTCCGCACGGGCGAAGGCGTTACGCGCCGGGTGCGGGCTCGTGAACGGTGCGCCGCACCTTGACCTCGCGGTCGTGGGTGTAAGGCAGGCCCTCCAGGTTGAAGCTCCATGACAGCGTGGGGGTGATGCGCATGTAGGGGGCGGTCCCGAGCTGACCCTGGCGCTCGACGAGCTCGGCCTCGCCGTAGACGCGCAGGTAGCGCGGGATCCACGGGTCGACTGACGGCAGGTCGTCGATGACGATGGCGACCTTGCGGTTGCCGGCCCGCACGTTGCGGAACTTGCGGGTCCTGGTCGGGTTGAAGCCGCCCACGTACAGGTGGGTGCCGTCGAACTCGAAGCCCACCGGCACCACGTCCGGCTGGCCGTCGGCGCCGACGGTGGCGAGCCGGGCCAGCCGCTGGGAGCGCAGGTAGGCGATCTCTTCGTCGTTGAAGGACATGCTCCAGGTCTCCTTGATCGGATACGCGTCGGATGTACCGTTGTTAACGAAGTGAACTGTATGTGGCATTGACTGTATGTGACGTGTACTATATGGTCGTGCCCACAACGGGGGCAAAACGATCACGGCGACGACTTGCGCGCCGCGACCTCGGCGGTCCGGTCGCGGATGGCCGCCAGCGGCTCCAATTGCCGAACGTGTTGCCCCCGCGCTCGCCTGTCGTCAAATTGGCTGTGGGGCATCGGCTGATGTGGATCAGCCGGTCTCGGACAAGCACATCCAGCGGCGGCGCAGCGTCGTCGAAGGCTGCTTCGACCGCGTCGGGCAGTGGCGGGGCACCGCCACCCGCCACTACAGGACCGCCGGGTCCTTCCGCGCCGTCGTCACGTCGGCCGCCCTGCCGATGTGGCCATGACACTTTGAAAACGACACGGCCTTAAGGGTGTGTCCGGTGGATCTTGGCGGCCGCGTGTCCGCCTCCGATACAGCAGCCCCGCCGACACCGCAAAGCAGTCGAGTCGGCCCGAGGCAAGGTGCGACACCGGCCACCACCGGGCCGGAGCAACCCGGCCACTGCGGTCCACCATGATCCACCGGACACGTCCTAGCCCACCCTGTGCTGTTCGGTCATCCGGATGGTGGAGCATTCCCGCGTGCGCGGGGCCGACCCGAACGCGTCACCGACCCCGGACAGGGCGACCGGACCATCCCCGCGTGCGCGGGGCCGACTCCACCGTGCCGCCGGAACGTCCGAACATCGAGGGACCATCCCCGCGTGCGCGGGGCCGACACCCGGTAGTAGCGGAAGCCCGGCCTCGCCGGCGGACCATCCCCGCGTGCGCGGGGCCGACATCCTGCGGCACTTCACCCGGTCGCTGACACCCGGACCATCCCCGCGTGCGCGGGGCCGACCCTGCGCGGATGTGTCCGGCACGGTGCGTGAGCGGACCATCCCCGCATGCGCGGGGCCGACCGCCGCCGCGGCTGTCGACGGCGGTCAGGTCGAGGACCATCCCCGCGTGCGCGGGGCCGACACCGACTGCCTGCTGCTCGGCGCGTTCTGGTCGGGACCATCCCCGCGTGCGCGGGGCCGACTAGTGGTAGCGGGCGGAGCGGCTGTCTACATGCGGACCATCCCCGCGTGCGCGGGGCCGACGGAAGCGTTCCCGGCCTGGCCAGGTACAGCACCGGACCATCCCCGCGTGCGCGGGGCCGACGAGCTCCTGGGCGTGCCGGTCGGCGGCCCGGTGGGACCATCCCCGCGTGCGCGGGGCCGACGTGGCATGACGTACACCCTCATGGACTGGTTCTGGACCATCCCCGCGTGCGCGGGGCCGACCCAGGCCGCGGCAGGGGTCAACGGCGCCAGACGGGACCATCCCCGCGTGCGCGGGGCCGACTCCATGACGGCGCCGCTGCACTCGTTCATCGGGGGACCATCCCCGCGTGCGCGGGGCCGACCGCTCGTGGCGGATCCGCCAGTGCACGCGCCTGGGACCATCCCCGCGTGCGCGGGGCCGACTGGCACCTCGCCCGCACCACCAGCGGGCCCGTGGGACCATCCCCGCGTGCGCGGGGCCGACCCGGCCGCCGAACCTCGACCGCGGCGCCTGACAGGACCATCCCCGCGTGCGCGGGGCCGACTTCAGGGCGGGGTAAGCCCGGATCCGGCCCGCGGACCATCCCCGCGTGCGCGGGGCCGACCGCGTCCGCGGTGTCGTCCTCGTCGCCGAGCAGGGACCATCCCCGCGTGCGCGGGGCCGACGGCCCGGCGGCCTGGGCGCCGGTCCGGACGTACGGACCATCCCCGCGTGCGCGGGGCCGACGCGGTGGCCGGGATCGGGTCGGCCACGAGTCGCGGACCATCCCCGCGTGCGCGGGGCCGACGGACTGCGTGGCACGGCAAAGGTCGGCCCTCTAGGACCATCCCCGCGTGCGCGGGGCCGACGGTGGCGATGTACTCGCCGTCGCTGTCGGGGGCGGACCATCCCCGCGTGCGCGGGGCCGACTCGGTGACCAGCAGCGGCGCGCCGTCCGGCCCTGGACCATCCCCGCGTGCGCGGGGCCGACACTTGCTGACCTGGGAGTCTATAGCGG
>NZ_BAABDO010000158.1:0-12405 GCF_039539665.1 Actinomadura keratinilytica | reverse complement strand
CCCGCGCGGCCGGCGCGCCCGCCAGCCGCGCCGGGCGGGGGCCGCAGCAGCCGGTCGCCGCGCGTGTCGACGCGGGCGTCCTCCAGCACGCGGATCACGGTGCGGGTGCCGAGCCCGCCCCGGTGGCGGCCGGCGCCGCCCGAGTCGGGGATCAGCGCGACCTCCTCGATCCGCACCGGCAGCCGCGCCTCGATCGGCTCGGCCTGCGGGATGATGTTGCGTCCGCCGCCGAACAGCGCGCCGGTGGCGTCGGGGCCGTCGCAGCCGTCGCGGGCGCCCATGCCGCCGAGGTCGAACGACATGTGCAGCCAGGGGCGGCGGGCCCCGCTGATGCTGAACGCCTGCAGGATGCCGGACGCGGCGACGCCGCCCGCGGGCAGCGCGCCGGTGAGGGCGGCGAAGATGGCCTCCTCGGCGGCGGCCACGGTGCCGAACCGGCCTCCGCCGGGGTAGGGGGGCGTGCAGTTGACGAGGGTGCCGCGGGGCATGCGCACGTCGACGGGGGCGAAGCAGCCCTCGTTCATGGGCAGGGCGGGGTCCACGAAGCAGCGCAGCGCGTACATGACGCCGCCGTGGGTCTGGGAGAAGCCGGAGTTGACCGGCAGCGGGACCTGCTCGTCGGTGCCGGCGAAGTCGACCACGACGCCGCCGGCGCCGTCCGCGGTGACGGCGACGCGGACCAGGTGGCCGCCGTCGAGCCGGTACGCGCCGCGGTGGGTGCCGGGCGGCAGGGCGGCCAGGCCCTCGCGCATGCGGCGCTCGGTGTGGGCGAGGTAGTCCTCGATCCCGCGGGCCAGGCCCTCCGGGGTGTGCGCGTCGATGATCTCCTCGAGGCGGCGGGCGGCGACGTTCGCGCCCGCGACGAGCGCGCGCAGGTCGCCGACGAGCCGGTCGGGGGTGCGGCTGTTGGCGGCCAGCACGCGCACCATCTCGTCCGCCAGGCCGTCCGCGGTGGCGATGCGGACGGGCGGCAGCTGCAGGCCCTCCAGGTAGACGTCGGTGGCGTCGGAGGCCATGCCGCCCGCCGACAGCCCGGACAGGTCGGCGACGTGGATGAGCGTCCCGGTGAAGTAGGCGGGGGCGCCGCCGACGAACACCGGGCGGAACACCAGCAGGTCGTTGGCGTGGATGCCGCCCTGGTAGACGTCGTTGAGCGCGAACACGTCGCCGGGGCGCATCGCGGCGGGCGGGTAGGCGCGCAGGACGTACGGCAGGGCGCTGCGCAGGCTGGCGCACTGGATGAGCGCCGTCGACAGGGAGTGCGCGACGAGGCGGCCGCGCGCGTCCAGGACGGCGGCGGCCGCGTCGGCGCCCTCCACGATGAACGTGGAGTAGGCCGAGCGCACCACGACGATGCCCGCCTCCTCGGCGGCCGTGCACAGCGCGTTGCGCAGGATCTCGGCGGTGAGGTCGTCGCCGCCGCTCATGCGGTGCCTCCTTCGAGCAGCAGGGCGCCGTCCCGGTCGGCGGTGCCGCGCCAGCCGGGCGGGATGAGCAGGGAGCACTGGGGTTCGGTGACCAGGCAGGGGCCGGGGAGTTCGGCGCCGGGGGCGCAGCCGTCGCGGGGGTGCACGGGGACGTCGCGGAAGGCGCCGTCCAGCCACACCCGGCGGGTGCCGTGCGCCGCGGGGCCGTCGGGCGCCGTGTGCGCCGGTGTGTCGGCCCCGGCCGGCAGGACGACGCGCACCCGCGCCGTGGTCACCTCCACCGGGTCGCGCAGTTCGATGCCGTACGACTCGTGGTAGCGCTTGCGGAACTCGTCGGCGGCGCGCTGGACGGCCTCGGGCGTGACGGGGCCGGACGGCAGCTCGACGGTGAACGCGTGGGCCTGCCCGATGAACCGCATGCCCAGCGACCGCACGACCGTGCCCGGCTCGCCGGTCTCCAGGTCGGCGCGTGCGGCACGTTCCAGGTCGGCCAGCGCGGACGCCAGTTCGCCGAGCGCGTCGCGGCTCGCCGAGCAGGAGACCAGGGTGCTCACCGGGGCGAGGAAGGTGCGGGCCCGTTCGACGGCCAGGTCGGCGTACAGCAGCCCCACGGCGGAGCCGACGCCGGCCCGCGGCGGCACCAGCACCCGGCCGATGCCGAACCGCTCGGCCAGCCGGACGACGTGCGTGGGGGCGGCGCCGCCCAGGGCGACCAGGGTGAAGCCGCGCGGGTCGATGCCGCGCCGCACGGTGACGACGTGGACCGCGGCGCCCATCTGCGCGTTGGCGATGTCGTGGATCGCGGCCGCCGCCCGGACCACGTCGACGCCGAGCGGGCGGGCGACGTGCTCGTCGATCGCGGCGCGCGCCAGGTCGGGCGACAGGCGGAACCCGGTGAAGCCGCCGGGGTCGAGGTGGCCGAGGACGAGGTCGGCGTCGGTGACGGTGGGCAGGGTGCCGCCGCGTCCGTAGCAGGCGGGCCCGGGGTCGGCGCCGGCGCTGCGCGGGCCGACGCGCAGGGTGCCCGCGTCCACCCAGGCGATGGAGCCGCCGCCGGAGCCGACCTCGGCCAGGTCGATCGCGGGGACCTTGATGGGCACGCCGGTGCCGGGGCGGCGGCCGCCGAAGCTGCCCTTGCCGCCGACCTGGAACTCGTGGGTGATGCCGGGGCGCCCGCCGCGCACCAGGCCGGCCTTGGCGGTGGTGCCGCCCATGTCGAAGGAGATGAGGTCGGCCAGGCCGCGCCGCGCGCCCTGCCGGGCGGCGGCGATGACCCCGGCGGCGGGCCCCGACTCGATGGTGTGGACGGCGCGGGCGGCGGCGAGCGCGGCGGGCAGCACGCCCCCGGCCGACTCCATGACGTGCACGGGCGCGGTGACGCCGAGGGCGCGCAGCCGCCCGCCGAGGCGGCGCAGGTACGCGGTCATGACGGGGCCGACGTAGGCCGACATCAGCGTCGTGGTGGCCCGTTCGTACTCGCCCAGTTCGGGCCACACCGACGAGGAGGTGACCACGGGGGTGCCCCGGGGGAGCCGCGCGGCCACGATCTCGGCGAGGCGGTCCTCGTGGACGGGGTTGAGGTAGGAGTGCAGCAGGCAGATCGCCACCGCCGACACCTCCAGGGCGGCGATGTCGTCGGCGACGCGCGCGGCGGCGTCCTCGTCCAGCGGCCGGAGCACCGAGCCGTCGGCGGCGAGGCGCTCGGGCACGGTGAAGGTGTGCGTCAGGGGGACGGGCGGTTCGGGCGGCGTGAACGCCAGGTCGTAGCGCTCCTCCTCCACGCGGGCGTGCCGCCCGAGCGCCAGCATCGAGCGGAAGCCGCGGGTGGTGACGAACGCGACGGGCACCCCGGTGCGTTCGAGGATGACGTTGGTGGCGAGCGTGGTGGCGTGGACGACCCGCTCGACGGCCTGCGGCGGCGTGCCCGACGCGGCGAGCACCTGCTCGGCGCCGCGCAGCAGCCCCTCGGTGGGGTCGGCGGGGGTGGTGAGGGTCTTGGCGACGTGCACCCGGCCGTCCGTCCCGGCGAGGACCACGTCGGTGAACGTGCCGCCGACATCGCTGGCAAGGGTGATGCCCATGGACGCGTCCTCCCGCCGCCGGCGGTCCGCCGGACCGCCGCCACCAACCTAGCGACCGCTTGGTACGCTAGCGGTCATGATGCTGGAGGGCAAGGTCGCGGTGATCGCCGGGGCCGGGCCGGGGCTCGGCCGGACGCTGGCGGTCCTCATGGCCCGCGAGGGCGCCGACGTGGCGGTGGCGGCGCGCCGCGCGGACGTCATCGACGCGATCGCCGCCGAGGTCGCGGCGGAGGGCCGGGCCGCGCTGGCGGTGCCGACCGACGTGTCCCGCATCGCCGACGTGCGCCGCCTGGCCGACGCGGTGCTGGGGCGGTTCGGCCGCGTCGACGTGCTGGTCAACGCCGCCTTCCCCGGCAGCCACCGGCGCGCCGTCCTGGACATGGACGAGGCGTACCTGGAGCGGTGGCGCGCGGCCGTGCAGACCGCCACCTACGGCACGCTGCTGACCTGCCGCTACCTGGCGCCGCACATGGTCGCGGCGGGCGGCGGCGCGATCGTCAACGTCACGTCCATGTCCAGCCGCACCGGCTACGCGGGGCGCAGCGACTACGCGGCGGGCAAGGCCGGGGTCCGCCTGCTGTCGCACTGCCTGGCCGACGAGCTGGGCCCGTCCGGCGTGCGCGTCAACTGCGTGGCGCCGGGCTGGATCGCCAGCGACGTGCTGGACGACTGGATGCGCGCCCGCGCCGCCGCCGAGGGCGTGACGTTCGAGGAGATCCGGGCGCGCGACGTGGCCGCGATGGCGCTGCGCCGGATCGCCACGGAGGAGGACGTGGCCCGCGCGGTGATCTTCCTGGCGTCCGACCAGGCGCGCTCCACCACCGGGGCGACGCTCGACGTCAACGGCGGCCAGCTGTTCACCTGAGGCCGCCGGATCCGAAGGCGCTACTCCACGTTCCCGAGTGCCTCGGGAGTGAGGCCGCGGGGCAGCACGAACACGGCGGTGGCCTCGACCGTCACCGTGCCGTCCGGGGCGATGATGCGGGCGGCGGTGTGCGTGCGGCGGCCCACGACCTCGGTGGCCTCGGCCTCGCCGCGCAGCGGGACGCCGTAGGGCGTGGGCCGCCGGTAGCGCAGGTCGAGCGCGGCGGTCATGCCGGGCGCGCCGGCCGCGTGGGCGGCGGCGCCGAGCAGCTGGTCCAGGACCATCGCCGACACGCCGCCGTGCACGAACCCGGGCGGGCCCTCGTAGACCGACGTCAGCGTGAAGTCGCAGAACACCGTGCGGTCGGGGCGCGTGTGGATCTCCACCGGCGGGGCGATCGGGTTGAGCGGCCCGGTGACGGGGTTGGCGAGCTGGCGGCCGATGTGCGGCGCGCCGGGGACGGGCGCGGCGATCGGCGGGGCGGCGCGGCGGGCGGCCGCCAGCCGCCGGGTGAGCGCCGCGATCTCCTCGCTCACCGCGGCGACCTCGGCGGCGTCGACGTCGGTGTGCACCACGGCCTCGGTCAGCTCGCGGACCCGCGCGGCCAGCCCGGCCAGCTCCGCCGCCCGCGGCTGGTCCAGCTCGGCCCGCTCGCCGTCCACGAAGACCCGGCGCATCGCCGCCCCGGCGCCGCTCATGCCGCCCCCCCTTTCCCGTCGGCCGAGTGGGATTCTAGAAGGCGGTCACAGGCCGCGCCGCACCGGGGCGCTCACTCCGCCGGCGCGCGGTGCGCTGCGAGCTCCGCCGGGAAGGCGGGGGTCGCCCCACGTCGCCGATCTGCCGAACGGTGCTCGATCAGCTGGGGCGGAGACTGCCCGCGATCCTCTGGAGCGTCCGCTTCGGCGCGGCGTCGTCGACTCCCTGGTCGGCGTACAGGACGAACACGACCGTCTTGCCCTTCTCCCGCCCCGGCACCGCGACGACGTGGACGAGCGCGCGCGGCGGCTGGCACGGGGCGGCCTGGCTGATCGCGGTGACGTCCACCACGACGTGCGCCCCCTCGAGCCGTCCCACGGAGACCGTCCGGGGCGTGCTCAGGGAGACGTTCGGCTCCGGGCCGTTGTCGGGGGTGTAGGCGGCCTTCGCCCATTTGCGGGCCGCATGCTCGGCCACCTCCGGCACGGTGCCGTCGACGTACTGGTTGAAACCGGTCGCCGCCCGCGAGGCGACCCGTTCGCTCGCGCAGAACCCCTTGCGGTATTCGGCCGTCGCGCTCATCGCGGCGAGCGGCTTGCCGTCCTTGTCCTCGAACCCGATGAGCAGGGTCGGCGAGTTGATCTTCCAGGACTTCGGGACGTCGTAGGTGAACCCGTACTTTTCACTGGTCACCGCCTTCCAGCCCGCCACCTTCACCGGAACGGTGCTGACCGGCTCGGCCGACGGCGACCCCGCGGAGGGCGGCGGGATGTAGTAGTCGTCGTCCTCCCCGATGCTGAGGACATACCGCCCCACCATCAGAACGACCGCCACCACCCACACGCCGGCCACCACGCCCCACGACAGCAGCACCCGTTTCACGCGGTCTCTGCGCATCGCCCTCCGCATCCACCATGCGGGCGGGCTACTGTCGCCGGTGTCCGGCGGTCGAGGGGCCGGCTGGTCCGTCCAGTCCTGGCCGGGCAGCGGATACGGATTCTTCTCGGGCGGAGCGTCGTCCTTCATGTCCGCCGACGGTAACGCAGGGCGCGCGCCAGGACCTGGGCCAGATGCAGGCCCTCGCGGTGCGTCCCCTGGGCGATCTGCGTGCGGCAGGAGAACCCGTCGGCGAGGACGAGGTCGTCGCCGGAGGCCGCGCGCACCTTGGGGTACAGCTCGCGTTCGGCGCAGCCCTGGGAGACCTCCCAGTGGCCCGGCTCGAACCCGAAGTTGCCCGCCAGGCCGCAGCAGCCGGCGCCCACCACGTCCGGGTCCACGCCCAGGCGCGCCAGGACGGCGCGGTCGGCGTCGTAGGAGCCCTTGGCCTCCTGGTGGCAGTGCACCTGCGCGACGGCCCGCGCGTCCAGTGCGGCGAACGGCCAGTCCCCGTCGTGCTCGGCGACGATTTCGGCCAGGGTTCTCATGCCGTCGGCGAGCTTTCTCGCGCGGTCGTCGTCGGGCAGCAGCTCGGGCGCCTCCGCCCGGAGCATGACGGTGCACGACGGCTCCAGGCCGACGATGGGCAGTCCCCCGGCCAGGGCGGGCTCCAGGACGTCCAGCGTGTGCCGCAGCACGCGCCGCGCCACCGTGAGCTGCCCCGTCGAATGCCATGTGAGCCCGCAGCAGACCCTGCCGGGCGGGACCAGGACGCGGTATCCGAGCGCCTCCAGCACCTCGACCGCGTCGCGCCCCACTTCGGGGGTGTGGAAGTTGGTGAAGGTGTCGGGCCACAGCACGACCGTGCGGCCGTCCCCCGGCCGGGGTCCGCGCCGCCGGAACCACCGTTGCAGGCTCTCCTGCGCGAACCGCACCATCTGCCTGCGGGGCTCCACCCCGGCGACGCGCTTGACGACCCCGGCGACCCGGTCGCGCGCCAACGCGGCGTTGACGAGGCGGGCGGGCGCCCCTGACACCATGCGCGACCACAACGGCAGCCACCCCATGGAGTAGTGCGCCATGGGACGCCGCCGCCCGGCGTAGTGGCGGTGCAGGAACTCGGCCTTGTAGGTGGCCATGTCGACGTTCACGGGGCACTCGTGCGCGCACGCCTTGCAGGACAGGCACAGGTCGAGCGCCTCAAGCACCTCGGGGGACCGCCAGCCGCCGTCGACGGTGCGGCCGCGCAGCATCTCGGCGAGCACGCGCGCGCGTCCCCGCGTCGAGTGCACCTCGTCCCGGGTCACCTTGAACGACGGGCACATCGTCCCCGCGTCCAGGCTGCGGCACGCGCCCACGCCCACGCACCTGTGCACCGCCGCCGCGAACGAGCCCCCGTCGCGGGTGAGCGCGTGCACCGGTGTGACGGGCAGCGCGTCGCGCCCCGGGCCGGGCCGCAGATCGGCGTCCAGCGGCGCCGGATCGACGAGCACCCCGGGGTTGAGCAGGCGGCCGGGGTCGAAGACGTCCTTGAACGCGGCGAACGCCTTGAGCAGCTCCCCCGAGTACATCCGGGGCAGCAGTTCGGAGCGGGCGCGCCCGTCGCCGTGCTCGCCCGACACCGTGCCGCCGTAGGACGCCACCAGGTCGGCGGCGTGCTCCACGAACCGCCGGTAGGCCGCCACACCCGGCTCGTCGGACAGGTCGAAGTCGACGCGCAGGTGCACGCACCCTTCGCCGAAGTGCCCGTACGGCACGCCATGGAACCCGTGCCGCCGCATCAGCGCGTACAGGTCGCGCAGGTATCGGGGGAGGTTGGCGGGCGGCACGGCCGAGTCCTCCCACCCGGGCCACGCCTCCCCGCCCCCGGGGCGCCGCGTGACGATGCCCGAGCCGGCTTCCCGGATCCACCACAGCGCCCGCATCTTGCGCGGGTCGTCCACCACGACCGACGTGACCTCGGGCAGACGCTCGCGCACGCCCTCGACGAGCGCGTGCGCCGCCTCCCGCGCGTCCGCAACGGAATCGCCGCCGACCTCGCAGTACAGCCAGCCGCCGCCTTCGCACAGCTCCGCCCCGGCCGCGGCCCGCCCCGGTTGGGAACGCAACGCGTCCAGCATGTCGGACGCCATGCCCTCGACGGTCAACGCGCCCATGCCCGCCACCACCGGGGCCAGCTCGGCGGCGACGAACACGTCGGGGAACCCCAGGACGGCCAGCACCCTGGCGTTGGGGACCGGCACCAGCCGCACGGTGGCCTCGGTGACGACCCCGCAGGTGCCCTCGCTGCCCACCAGCGCCTTGGCCACGTCGAACCCGCGCTCAGGGAGCAGGTGGTGCAGCCCGTAGCCCGACACCTGGCGGCCGAACCTGCCCAGCTCCGTGCGCAGCGGGGCCAGGTGCGCGTCGCGCAACCGGGTCAGCTCCGCGTCCAGGGCCGCGTCCCCCGAGGTGCCGCGCCGCACGTGCAGTTCCCTGCCGTCGGCCGTCAGCATCGTCAGCGCCACGACGTTGTCGGACGTCGTCCCCCAGGCCACCGAATGCGATCCGCACGAGTTGTTGCCGATCATCCCGCCGAGGGTGCACCGCGAGTGCGTGGACGGGTCCGGCCCGAACGTCAGGCCGTACTCGCCGGCCGCCGCGCGCAGGTCGTCCAGCACCACGCCGGGCTGCACGACGGCCGTCCGCGCGTCCGGGTCGATCGCCAGGATCCGGTCGAGATGGCGCGAGGTGTCGACGACGACGCCCGTGCCGATCGAGTTGCCCGCGATGGACGTGCCGCCGCCGCGCATGGTCACCGGCAGGCCCGCATCCCGGGCCACCTCCAGCACCCGCGCCAGCTCCTCCGCCGAGCGCGGCTCGGCCACCGCCGCCGGGACCTGCCGGTAGAGGGACGCGTCGGAGGAGTAGGCCGCGCGCGTGGTCGGGTCCGTCCGGAAGACCCCGGGCAGCCGCCGCGCCAGATCGCCCCCCACGCCGAAACTCCTCTCATCGGTGGCCGAAACGGGCGTTCCCATCATGCCCCGCCCCGCCCGCCGTGGGACCGGGCGGGGCGCGCCGGGCGCCGATCCCGGGCATACGCTGGGGAGATACGGGGGGCATTGCCATGGTCGAGGGATTGCGGCACCGGGCGGGCGACGACGCGTCCCGGTATCTGCCGGTGGCCGAGCACGGGCTGATCGGCGACCTGCGGAGCGTGGCGCTGGTGGGCACCGACGGCACGATCGACTGGTACTGCTGCCCGGCGTTCGACTCGCCCAGCGTGTTCGGCGCGATTCTGGACGCCCGCCGGGGCGGCTCGTTCGAGCTGGCCACCGCGGCACCGGCGGCGACCAAGCAGTTCTACTTCCCCGACACCAACGTGCTGATCACCCGGTTCTTCACCGACGACGGGGTGGGCGAGGTCCAGGACTTCATGCCCGTCTCCGGCCCGGGGGAGTGCGAGCGGCACCGGCTGATCCGGCGGGTGGTGTGCGTGCGCGGGACGGTGCCGTTCCGGACGCGGGTGGCGCCCCGGTTCGGGTACGGGGCCGACCCGCACGTCCTGCGCCTGCACGGCGGCATCGCGGTCTTCGAGTCGGCGGCGCTGGCGCTCGCGCTGACCTCCACCGTCCCGGTCGAGCACGACGACCGGGACGCCTGGGCGGAGTTCAAGCTCGCCGAGGGCGACTCGGAGGTGTTCGCGCTGGACCGGATCAGCGACCGCGTCCCGCCGCGCGGCTGCCCGCACGCCGAGGCCGACCGGGAGTTCGACGCCACCGTGCGATTCTGGCGGCGCTGGCTGTCGGCGTCGCGCTACCGGGGCCGGTGGCGGGAGATGGTGCACCGCTCGGCGCTGACGCTCAAGCTGCTCACCTACGCCCCGACCGGGGCGATCGTGGCCGCGCCGACCACCAGCCTGCCCGAGCGGATCGGCGGCGAGCGCAACTGGGACTACCGGTACGTGTGGGTGCGCGACGCCGCGTTCTGCGTCTACGCGCTGCTGCGCCTGGGCTTCACCGACGAGGCCGAGGCGTTCATGAACTTCCTGATCCGGCACGTGAGCCTGCGCGGCGACGGCGCCGACGGCCCGCTGCAGATCATGTACGGCATCGACGGGCGCACCGACCTGCCCGAACGCGTGCTCGGCCATCTGGAGGGCCACCGCGGCTCGGCGCCGGTGCGCATCGGCAACGGCGCCGTCGGGCAGCTGCAGCTGGACATCTACGGCGCGCTGATCGACTCGGTCTACCTGTACGACAAGTGGGGGCAGCCGATCTCCAGCGACCACTGGGACCAGGTGTGCACGCTGGTGGACTGGGTGTGCGACCACTGGGACCAGCCCGACGAGGGAATCTGGGAGACCCGCGGCGGGCGGCGCGACTTTCTGTACTCGCGGCTGATGTGCTGGGTGGCGATCGAGCGGGCCGTCCGGCTGGCCAACCACCGCGGCCTGCCCGCCGACCTGCGCCGCTGGCGGCAGGCCCGGGACGCGATCTACCGGCGGATCATGGACCGCGGCTGGTCGGCGCGGCGGCGCGCGTTCGTCCAGTACGAGGGCGGCGACGTCCTGGACGCCGCGCTGCTGATGATGCCGCTGGGCAAGTTCGTCTCCCCCACCGACCCCAAGTGGCTGTCCACCCTGGACGCGCTCACCGCCGACCTGGTGTCGGACTCGCTGGTCTACCGCTACGACCCGGCGGCCAGCCCGGACGGGCTGCGCGGCGAGGAGGGCACCTTCTCCATCTGCTCGTTCTGGTACGTCGAGGCCCTGGTGCGCGCCGGCCGCGTCGACGAAGCCCGCCTGGCCTTCGAGAAGATGCTCACCTACGCCAACCACCTCGGCCTGTACGCCGAGGAGATCAGCCGCACCGGCGAGCAGCAGGGCAACTTCCCCCAGGCGTTCACCCACCTGGCCCTGATCAGCGCCGCCTTCAACCTCGACCGGGCCCTCGGCTGACCGGCCGCGCCGCGGCGCGGCCGGTCAGCCGAGGTAGGCGGCGCGGACCCGGGGGTCCTTGCGGACGTCGCCGGGCGGGCCGTCGGCGATGACCTCGCCGAGGTCCAGCACGACGACGCGGTCGCAGGTGGTCATGACGAAGCCGACGTCGTGCTCGACGAGCAGGACGGTGGCGTCCAGGGACGCGACGACCCGCGCGAACAGGGCGGCCTGGTCGGCGTCCAGGCCGGAGGTGGGCTCGTCCAGCAGCAGCACGGCGGGGTCGTCGACGATGGCGCGGGCCAGCTCCACCATGCGGCGCTGCCCGATCGGCAGGCCGGCGGCGCGGGCGTCGCGCAGCCCGGCGATGCCGCAGCGGTCCAGGGCGGCCAGGGCGCGGTCGCGGCGGGCGGCCTCCAGACGGCGGCGGGCGCGCCCGCCCACCAGGTCGGCGGCCAGTCCCCCGCCGCCGCCGTGCCAGTCGAGGGCGGCCAGGACGTTGTCCAGGACGGTCAGCCGGCCGAAGACCTGCGGGCGCTGGAAGGTGCGGCGCAGGCCGAGGCGGGCGCGGTGCGCGGCGCCGGTGGAGGTCACGTCGGCGCCGCGCAGCCGGACGGTGCCGGCGGTCGGGCGGCGCAGCCCGGTGATCACGTCGAACAAGGTGGTCTTGCCCGCGCCGTTGGGGCCGATCAGGCCGCAGACGCCGCCTTCGGGCACGGTCAGGCTGACGCCGGTCAGCGCGCGGACGCCGCCGAACCGGACGCTGACGCCGTCGATCTCGATCACTGGTCGGCCTCCGTGGCGGGCAGCAGCGGGTCGTCGTCCAGGCCCAGGTAGGCGGCGGCGAGCCGGTCGTCGTCGACGTCGGCGCGCGGGCCGGTCCACACGACGCGGCCCAGGCGCATGAACGCGACGGTGTCGGCCAGCGCCAGCACCTCCCCGGCCTTCTCCTCCACGATCAACAGGGCCGTGCCGCGCTCGCGCAGCTCCTCGAGCATCCCGAAGACCTGCTCGACCACCAGCGGCGCCAGGCCGAGGGACGGCTCGTCGGCGATCAGCACGCGGGGCGGCCGGACCAGCGCGGGCGCCAGCGCGAGGAGCTGCTGCTCCCCGCCGGACAGGGCCCCGGCGGGGACGTCCCGGCGGGCCGCGAGCTGCGGCAGCCGGTCGCAGGCCTCGGCGCGGGCGGCCGCGTCCGGCAGCCACAGGGCGAGGTTCTCCTCGACGGTGAGGGACGGGAACACGCCCCTGCCCTCGGGGGCGAGGTAGAGGCCGGCGCGGGAGCGGCGGTGCGCGGGCCAGGCGGTGACGTCCTGGCCGTCGAGCAGGACGCGGCCGGAGGCGGGCGCCATGCCGCCCGCCACGGCGCACAGGGTCGATTTGCCCGCGCCGTTGGCGCCGAGCAGGGCCACCGCCCGCCCGGGCGGCACGGCCAGGTCGACGCCCCGCAGGACCGTCGCGTCGCCGTGGCCCGCGATGATCCCGTCGAGGCGCAGGGCGGCGGGTCCGGGCGGCGACGCGGCGGGCACGGCGGTGGACGAG
>NZ_BAABDO010000157.1:0-12579 GCF_039539665.1 Actinomadura keratinilytica | reverse complement strand
CCGTGGCACCCCGCCCTACGTCCCGGCGCCGTCGTCCCCTCCCACGCCGCGCCCCGTGGAGGACGGGCCCGGGGCTGCGGCAACTGGGGTCCCGGTAGCAATCGCCGAAAATCCAACGGATATAGGCCTGAACTGCGTTTCTTCGGGTTCTGCTGACTGGGGTTGATCTCCGCCGCTACGGTTCGTGAGCGTTCGTGCGTTCTGTGGCGTGTGGGGTGGTTGATGTCGACTCGGTTCCTGTCGGATGAGCAGGTCGAGCAGTTGCGGTCGTTCCCGGATATCGGCCGGGAAGAGCTGATCAAGTACTTCACGTTGACGCCGCGGGATCATGCGTTCCTGGACGCGCCGGGCCGTGGCGCCGACGCGCGCCTTGGTCTGGCTTTGCAGCTGTGCACGCTGCCGTGGCTCGGGTTCGTTCCGGACGACCTTGAGGAGGTGCCGCAGGCGGCGCTGTTGCGGCTGGCTTCGCAGCTGGCGGTGTTCCCGGGGGCGTTGGAGTACTACGCGGCGAGCACCCGGAAGCGTCCGCAGACCCGCAGTGATCATCTGAAGCTGGTGATGCGGTATCTGGGGTGGAAGACCGCGACGCCGGGCGGCCAGGAGATGAAGGAGCTGGAGCAGTTCCTGCTGGACCGGGCGATGGAGCATGACACGCCGTCGTTGCTGTTCTATCAGGCCACCCAGCATCTGATCGGCGCGCGGGTGGTCCGGCCCGGCGTGGTCACCTTGATGGAGCTGGTCGCGGCGGCTCGTGCGGGCGCGGGATCGCTGACCTCGGAGAAGGTCGAGCACTTGCTGACCGGGCAGATGCGCGGGGACCTGGACCGGCTGCTGGTGCAGGACGCGGGTCTGGGGATGACCCGGCTGGCGTGGTTGACGACGCCGGCGGTGGAGGCGACCACGGTGGCGGTGAAGCAGGCGATCGAGAAGCTGAAGTTCCTGCGTGGGATCGACGCGCACTCGCTGGATCTGTCGATGCTGCCGCGTGAGCGGCGCCGGTTCCTGGCGACGCTGGGCCGCCGGTCCACCGTGCAGGGGCTGGAGCGGCGCGGGGAGCGGCGGTATCCGATCCTGCTGGCGCTGGTCGCCCAGTCCGCCGTCGACCAGCTGGACGAGGTCGTCGCGCTGTTCGACCAGGCGGTGTCGGCGCGCGAATCGCACGCCAAGGCCAAGACCAACGAGGCGCTGGCTGAGCGGGCCAAGCAGGGCGAGGCGCGCCAGCTGCTGATGGACGTCATCTTGCCGGTGCTGGCCGACCCCACCATCCCCGATGAGGACGTCGGCGCCATCTTGCGCAACGGCATCGGCATGCAAAAGCTCCGCGAGGTCGCCGCGGAGCGGTGGAACCCACTGCCCCGTGACCACGGCCGGCTGTCGGCGCTGGAGGCGTCCTACTCCTACCTGCGCAAGTTCACCCCGCAGGTGCTGGAGGCGATCGACTTCCATGGTGGGCCCGGCACCGCCGACCTGATGGAAGCCGTGCAGATCCTCAGGGAGCTGAACAGGGTCGGCGGCCGCAAGGTGCCCACCAGTGCGCCGACGTCGTTCGTTCCCGCCCGGTACGCCGACTACCTGGCCAGGGCGCGCAAGAGCGGCGACGACACCGCGTTCCGCCACTACTGGGAGATGTGCACCATCCTGGCGTTGCGCGACGGCCTGCGCAGCGGGGATGTGTTCGTGCCCGGCTCACGCCGCTACGCCGACCCGGGCACCTACCTGTACACCCCGGAGCAGTGGGAGCCGCGGCGGGCCGAGTTCTGCCACCTGGTCCGCAAACCGGCCGGTGCGGCCGAGGCGCTCGGGCAGGTCAAGGACGAGCTCCACCAGGCCCTGGGTGACCTGGAGGAGACGCTGTCGGGAGCCTCGCCGAACGATGTCGGCGAGGTCCGCCTCGATGCGGAGGGACGGTTGGTCATCCCGCCGCTGTCAGCCGAGGACATTCCCGCCGAGGCCAAGGCGTTGCGCGATGAGCTGTCGGGGATGCTGCCGTTCGTGCCGATCGCCTCGCTGCTGATCGAGCTGGACGCCCGCACCAACTTCCTGGCGTGCTTCACCCACGCCGGCGGCCGCAAGACCACCCAGTCGGTTGAGCTCAAACGCAACATCCTCGCGGTGCTGATCGCCGGTGCCACCAACCTGGGCCTGACGCGCATGTCGGAGGCGTGCGGGGTGTCCTACGACGCGCTCGCCTGGACCGCGGAGTGGTACGTGCGGGAGGAGACCCTCCGCGACGCCAACACCGTCCTGGTCAACCACCACTACGCCCTGGACTTGGCGAAGAGGTTCGGCGGCGGCACCATGTCGTCCTCGGACGGGCAGCGGTTCCCGGTCCGCGGCAAGTCGCTGACCGGCCGCGACATGAACATCCACGGCGGGCGGGTGCTGTCGACGACCACGCACGTGTCGGACCAGTGGTCGACGTACGGCACCAAGCAGATGGTGCCGACCCATCGCGAGGCCCACTACGCGCTGGATGAGTTCCTCGGTAACCAGACCGATCTTCCGATCCGCGAGCACGCCACAGATACCCACGGCGCGACGCTGGTGAATTTCGGGCTGTTCGATCTGGTCGGTAAGGCGCTCACCCCGCGGATCCGTGATCTGGGGAAGATCACGCTAGTGCGGGTCGACTCGCCGGCGGCGACGAACGCGCTGTACCCGCACGCGGGGCCGTTGCTGGCCGACCGGTGGAACGAGGACCTGGTGGCCGGCTGCTGGGACGACCTGCTGCGCATGGCCGGGTCGCTGAAGTTCGGCGAGGCGACCGCCTCCCTGATCGTCGGGAAGTGGTCGGCCGCCTCCCGGCAGAACACCCTGGCCGCGGCGCTGAAGGAGTGGGGACGGATGCGCCGCACCATCCACGCCGCCCGCTACCTGTCGGACCCGCTGTACCGCAGGAGGATCTCCCGGCAGCTCAACAAGGGCGAGTCCCTGCACGCGCTGCGCCGCGACCTGCACTACGCCCAGCAGGGCACCATCGTCCGGCCCCACCTGCAAGACCAGACCGAACAGGCCTGGTGCCTCACCCTGCTGACCAATGCGGTCATCACCTGGACCACCGAGTACTACGGCATGGCCATCGGCGAACTACGCGGCCAGGGCCGCGACGTCCCCGACGAGCTGCTGTCGTACATCGCCCCGGGCCACCGCGAGAACATCAACTTCTTCGGCTTCATCAACGTCGACATCGAAGCCGAGCTCGCCAAGCTCATCGGCGGCTGGCGGCCGCTGCGCCCCACCACCGTCACCGACGCCGGCACCACTCTCATGCTCCATCCGTGACGTTGAAGATGGATGTCGGCGACGGAACCTCTGGCCTCGACCACGGGGCCTGGCGCGTGTGCGCCGGGGTGTGGGCCGGCGGCACCGGGCAACGGTGTTTGGCGGCTGCTCATCGGTGCCGCGGGCTAGGGACGCGGGTGGCCGTCCAGAACCTGGCCGCATGACAGGACACCACGATGCTGCTGGCCGGAGTGCCCGCCCGGATGCACATGCTGGTGAAACAGGCTCGCCTGGAGGGCCACTTCGAGATGACGACCCCGTCGCGTTGAAACAGCTTGCCGCCGTGGGGCACACCGATCAGCAGTTCGGCCGTGTCACGGTCGCGCCGCGGGTTGGCGCGGTCGCCGCTCCTCGGTTGTCCAGATGTCGGGGGCCGCGTCGGTCGCTGCCGGGCCGGTGGTCACGGGCGGGGCAGGCGGGCGGGGGCGTCTCAGGCTCGCGGCTACTGCCACCGTCAGGACGGTGATGATGACCGCCAGGCTGACCAGGGAGGGGATCTCTGGAACGCCGGGGTGGATGGTCTTGTGGGCGGCCTGGAGGACGAGTTTGACGCCGATGAAGGCCAGGATGACCGCCAGTCCTTTGCTGAGGTGGTGGAAGCGGTCCAGCAGCCCGGCGAGCAGGAAGTACAGCGCGCGCAGGCCCAGGATGGCGAAGGCGTTGCTGGAGTAGACGATGAAGGTGTCGTCGCTGACCGCCAGTACGGCCGGGACGCTGTCGACGGCGAAGACCAGGTCGGCGGCCTCGATCGCGACCACGACGGCCAGCAGTGGGGTCGCCACGCGCCGTCCGGCCTGCCGGACGATGAATCTGGTTCCGGTGTACTCGTTCTGGACGGGGATCAGTTTGCGCAGCAGCCGCACTGCGACGCTGGTGCCGGGGTCGAAGCTGCTCTGGTCATGTTTGAGGATCTTGTAGGTGCTGTAGAACAGCACCGCGGCGAACACGAACAGCACCATGGTGAAGCGGCTGACCACCGCCACACCCAACGCCAGGAAGATCCCGCGGAACACCAGCGCCCCGAAGATGCCGAAGAACAGCACGCGGTGCTGATAGGCGCGGGGGACCTTGAAGTAGGCGAAGATCAATGCGAAGACGAAGAGGTTGTCGACCGACAGGCTCTTTTCCAGCAGCCAGGCGGTGGTGTACTCGGTCGCCGCGGTCGCGCCCAGCACGGCGTACACCACCACGGCGAAGATCAGCGCGAGGCCGACCCACAGCCCGCTCCAGACGGCGGCTTCGCGAAAGCCGATGATGTGTGCGCCGCGGTGGGCCAGCAGGTCCACCGTCAGCGCGATGATCACCGTGGCGGCGAACGCCGCCCACAGCCACAGCGGGACATCGAGCACGGCCCCTCCCTCCCTAGGTGTTCAGTGGCGCCGACTTGGGCTCCATCGCTCTTGCGGGCCCCCCAAAGCGGTGGGGCCCGCGCGGGTCACCGGCCCGTGGTCGCTGCACCGGTTCGCGGTCTGCTGGTGGGCCAGTGCACGTTTGTGGCCCAGCCGAGGCGTTCGAACAGGCGGATGAGGTCGGCGGAGAGGTCGATCTGGCCGGGGTTGCGGCCGTGCCGGGCGCAGCCGGGGTCGGAGTGGTGGCCGTTGTGCCAGCTTTCGCCCAGGGAGGGCAGGGCCAGTGGCCACAGGTCGGTGGAGCGGTCGTGGCGGCGGGTGCGGTGCGGGCGGTCGCCGAACAGGTGGCACAGGGAGTTGACGCTCCAGGTGATGTGCTGGAGCAGGGCGATGCGGATCAGCCCGGCCCACAAGAACGCGCTGGCCGCGCCGTACCAGGTGCCGGTGATCGCCCAGCCGAGCGCCGCGGGCAGGGCGAGCGACAGTACGCACAGCGCGGGGAAGGCGCGGCCGATGCGGACCATGGCGGGCTCGGCGAGCAGGTCGGGTGCGTAGCGGGCGGCGGGGGTGGGGTCGTTGCCGAACATCCAGCCCAGGTGAGCGTGGGCCAAGCCGCGCAGTTGCCCGCGCAGGCCGGTGCCGTAGCGGTAGGGAGAGTGGGGGTCGCCGGGCCGGTCGGTGAAGGCGTGGTGGCGGCGGTGGACGGCGACCCAGTCGATCACGTTGCCCTGGAAGCTCATCGAGCCCAGCACCGCCAGGGCCAGGCGTAGCGGGCGGCGGGCGGTGAAGCTGCGGTGGGTCAGCAGCCGGTGGAAGCCCACGGTGACGCCGAAGGCGGTCAGCAGGTACAGCGTCAGGGTGAGCAGCAGGTCGGTCCAGGTGATGGCGTGCCCCCAGGCCAGCCAGATCGCGGCGGCCAGGCCGAGCAGCGGTGCCACGACGATCGCGCCGGTCAGCGCCACCTGCCTCCGGCGCGGGCCGGGCATGGCGGTGGGCGGGCCGTCGACGCGGGGGAAAGCGCCGCCGTCGTAGGTGGCGCCGTCGGCTCTGAGACGGGACGGGGAGACTTGGTCAATGCTCATGAGAATGCTTTCTGAGTGTGCTGTTCGGTGCGTGGCGGGCATCGCCTCAGCCGGCGTGCGCCACGGGCGGAGCGAGCGATTCGCACACTGTGGGGCTGACGGTGAGGCTGCGGTCCAGTCCGGTGATGCGCAGCAGTTTGGCGACCTGCGGCCGGGGGTTGGCCAGGTGCATGGTGATGCCGAGTGCGGTGGCGCGGCGCCCGGTGCCGATCAGAACTGCCAGCCCGGTCGCGTCGCAGAACCTCACTTCGCCCAGGTCGAGGATCAGGATCCGGCTGCTGTGGTGCAGGGTGCCGATCAGGTGCTCGCGCAGTGCCGGGCTGGAGGCGATGTCGAGGTCGCCGTGCAGGGCGACGATGGTGTGGCCGGACCGCCCGTGGCCAGGTAGGCCCCTTTTGGTGCGGGACTGGGCACGGCGGACGGTGGTGAGGCTGGGGGCTCCGGCGTACCAGGTGGACGCGGTGGCTGCGATGGTGGGGGTGGACACGGCGGTCATGGCGATCTCCGATCGCGGGTAGGCGGGCCCGGCGGCGTCGACGGGGCGGCGGGCCCGGGTCACCGCGCTTCCAGGTGTTCCAGCAGCTGCCCGCCCTCTGATTCCCAGGTGCCTTCCGAGGTGCTCTGGAGGGGTTCCTCGGGTGCGGCCGGGCGCAGCGAACCCGTCGATGTGGTGAGCGCAGCCAGCAGTTCGGGAGTGCGCAGGCGGTTGGCGGGATGGGCGGCCAGTTCCAGGGCCGCGCGGGCGGCCGCGTGACCGGTGGCGGCCGGGACGGTGAGCAGATCTCTACGTCGGCCGTCGGCCCAGATCGCGGTGAGCAGCCCGGCGGGCAGGCTGTCGAACCAGCTCAGCCGCACCACCCGGGTATCGGCCGGGCCGTCCACGCGGAGTCGGCGGGGGCGGCTGTCCCAGTCGGCCCCGCGCAGCATGATGTGTGTGATGGGCCGGTGGTCATCGGCCGGGCCGTGGCCTTGCAGGGCCAGGATCAGTCCGGGCAGCTCGGCGACCGGGTCGGCCGTGCGGGGCCACCAGCCGCCATCCAGCGGTGTCCCGGGCGCGCCCG
Organism: Actinomadura keratinilytica; assembly: GCF_039539665.1. Taxonomy (NCBI): domain Bacteria; kingdom Bacillati; phylum Actinomycetota; class Actinomycetes; order Streptosporangiales; family Thermomonosporaceae; genus Actinomadura; species Actinomadura keratinilytica. The sequence goes on along the minus strand of NZ_BAABDO010000157.1, from coordinate 5,805 downwards.
TGGGAAGCGGCGGCCGCAGGTGCAGCCGTGGTGTCGAAGGCGGCGAGAGACTGATCGTCGTTGCGCGTTCAGCGGTGGTCCACATGGTCTGGGCCTGCTTTCTTGGTGGTCGGCTGCTGCGGCTGGCCGTTGTGGTGCGGGCGGTTGGCGGGCTGCTGCCCGGCCTGGTCCCCGGCGCGACGCCGACGGGCCAGACGGCGTACCTGGGTGATGCGGGCGGTGCCCAGGATCAGCGTGACCACGATCCCGGTGACCAGCGCGATCAGCAGCGCGACCGCCAACGGCAGGTCGCCGTGCAGGCCGGCGAAGGAGATCTGCACACTGCCGGTGTTGCTGAGCAGGAACACGATGAAGACGATCAAGACGACCGCAGCGGCCCACAGGCCCGCCCACGCCGCGCTGGTGCGCGACACCGGAACCGATCGCGGCCGGTCGTTCGACGCTGGGGCGGGCCGCTGCGGGGTGCGGGACCATCGCAGGATCGGCATGACATCCCCCCTTTCCGGGGGTTCAGCCGGTGTGGCGAGCCAACCTCAAGGCGGGGATGTCGTCATTGCCGGATGCCTTCACTCTAACATCAACTTCTGATATTGTCGAATATCAGAAGCAAACTCCGTGCCGGGCTTCTGATATCGCCGCGATCCGGCACGGCGAAGCCCCGGAAACCACTTCTGATATCACGAGGGTGCGCGATGGCCCGCCGCCGCCAGCAGGTACCCGACGCCTACACCGGCGTGCACACCGACTACGCCGCCGCGCTGGCCGGCGCGCCCCTGGACGCCGACACCCGCCGTGCCTACGACTCCCGGGTGCGCGCCTACCTGGCCTGGCTCGATGCCACCGGCGAGCTCGACGGCGGCGACCCGCTGGCCGACGCGCACGCCCGCGACTTCGCCGCCCGCGACTACAAGACCCACCTCAAAACCGTCCTCAGGCGCTCGGACAACACCGTCAACGCCCACCTGACCGCCCTGGACCACTTCTACGACCACCTCGGCCTGGGCAAGGTCGGCGTCCGCCGCGCCCCGGTCCCCCGCCAGGCCCCCCGCGCACTGACCGCCCGCGAGCAGAAACGCTTCCTGCGCGCCGTCGAACGCCGCCCGCTCGCCCGTGACCGCGCCATCGGACGGCTGCTGTTCTACTCCGGCATCCGCGTCTCCGAACTGGTCGCCCTCGACGTGCCGGACGTGCCGATCTCGGCCCGCAAGGGCGCCGTCCGGGTGCGCGCCGGCAAGGGCGAACTCGCCCGCCACATCCCGCTCACCGACCCCACCGTCCGCACCGCCGTCACCGAGTGGAAGACCGACCGCGCCCACTGGCGCGGCGCCGACACCGCCGCGCTGCTGCTCAACCAGCGCGGCGGCCGCCTGTCCGCACGCGCCGTCGACCAGCTCCTGGACGACATCGCCGTCGAAGCGGGCCTGGTCGACGAGCACGGCACCCCGACCGTCTCCGCCCACATCCTGCGGCACACCTTCGCCACCAACCTGCTGCGCGCCGGAGTCGACATCGTCATCGTCGCCGAACTCCTCGGCCACGCCCGCCTGGACACCACCCGCCGCTACACCCTGCCCACCAACGCCGATCTCGAAGACGCCGTCGCCCACCTCCCCACCGATCAGTAACCCCCTGAGCCGTCGCCTAACACGGGGTATGGCCACGCATGACCAGCAAAGACGACCAGAACGAGCCGCCCGGGCCGACTCATCCGGCCGGGACGCCCGGCGGATGGCGTGGCCGCTTGGCAGGACGGACACGGCAAGGATGGCGGCTGACCCGCCGAACCGTCGCACAGGCATGGTCGGACCGGGTGCTGGGCCTGTCAGCCGAGGCCGGTTTCTGGGCGTTGCTGTCGCTGACCCCGTTGCTGCTGGTGCTGGTCGCCGGCATCGGCTACCTCACCCCGCTGTTCGGCACCCACGTGGTCACCGACGTAGAGACCCGGATCCTGACCGCCGCCGAGCAGATACTGGCACCATCAGCCGTACAGCAGGTCGTCAAACCGGTCCTGGCCGACGTGCTGCGGCACGGCAATGGCGGCATCGTCTCGGCCGGGTTCGTGCTGTCGCTGTGGACCGGGTCGGCGGCGATGAGCACCTACGTCAACGCCATCACCATCGCCTACCAGATGCGCGACATACGCTCGGCGCTACGCGCCCGGGTGCTGGCCTTCGGGCTCTACCTGGGAGCGCTGGCCACCGGCATCATCACGCTCCCCGTGCTGGTCGCCGTCCCCGGCTGGATCATCGCCGCCACCCCGACAACGGCCCGCCCCACCCTCACTCCGCTGGTGCGGTACGGCTACTGGCCCTTCCTGATCGTGGCCTGCACCGCCCTGCTGGTCACCCTCTACCACCTGGCCACCCCCGTACGCGGCCCGTGGCGCCGCGACCTACCCGGCGCGATCGTGGCCATGCTGCTGTGGCTGGGCGGCAGCCTGACACTGCGATGGTCCCTCTCAGCGGCAATCACCCACAACGCCGCCTACGGCGTCCTGGCCGCACCCGCCGCGACACTGCTGTTCCTCTACACCACCGCGCTAGCCGTACTGCTCGGCGCCGAACTCAACGCCCAACTCAGCCGCCCCCCACCATGACAACCCCCAGAGCGCGATCGCTCCCTGGAAGCCCAACCATGGCCGCTCTTGCAGCCGGGTATTGCCGACCCAGCCAAACAGCAGACAGGGAAGCACCGGCTTGGCGCGGGCTGATCAGGCGCCTACCGAGAACATCCACAGCCTCGCGATCTCACCACCTTCACCGACCGTAGCCGTCGCCGCCGCACTCGCCAACCAAAGATCCGAGCAGGCGACACCGCCGCTGATCTAGAACCCCGAACAAGTCATCGCCGCAGGTCAAACCTATATCCGTTGGATTTTCGGCGATTGCTACCGGGACCCCAACTAGGCGGCGGCGCGGCCTGCCGATATGTCACCCGTGCCGCGCCGCCGCCCTCCCGGCCGCCGCGCCCCCGCATGGTTCCGGGGGGTTCCTCCCGGGGGCGCGGCACCCAGACGGCGGGGCGGCCGGAAGCGCGGCCCGATCGCCCCGCCCCCGTGGTGCGGCCACTGTGGCCCCGGCGGCGATACCGTGACCCCCGCCGACATGAGACGACGAGAGGGGAGCAGACATGAGGCTGGCCAGGTGGGAGCCGTGGGTACGTGACGTGCTGGCGCAGTCCCCGGCGATCGCCGAGGTCGCGCCGTTCAGCGAGTCGGGCGTTGACAAGCCGTGCGGGACGACGATCAGGCTCGCCACCGGGGCGCGCGTGGACATCCAGTGGGTGCGCGCCAGCGGGCCCGGTGACGACCACAGCGTCCCCGAGGAGCCGGTGACCGGCCCGGCGCCCGAGCCGGTGGAGGTGCCGGACCTGCCGACCTCGGGACGGCTCCCGATGCGGCAGGTGGAGGCCCACCTGGTCGCGCTGATCAACAACGCCGCGAACGCGGAGATCCAGCGGGTCAGCGGCAAGGCGGCGGTGCAGGGCGAGGATGGGCCGCGCCCGTACGGGATCGAGGTCCGGTTCCACTCCGGCCACGTCAACTACGGCGTGCTCTTGCACACGCTGCCCGCCGGGACGGCGCCGACCCAGGAAGGAGAGTTCCAGCAAAGAAAGGAGATCTAATCATGGCCAAGTGTCCGGAGTGCGGGTCGCGAACCTCAGCCAAGGCGGGCGACCCGACCCCCCTCACCAGCCGCCTGGTGAGCGCCAGAAGTGCCCCGGTTCCGGACAGCCCGCAGTGTAGCGGCCCGGCTGACAAAGCCGCCCCCGCCCTCTGTAGAGGGTGGGGGCGGTCGCCAAGATCAGCTCTGCCAGTGGGCTGGCGGTCGGGGGCGTTGGAGGATGGCCGCATGCAGGTGCCGTCGGTCCTGCGGATGACCGGGGCGTCGGTGAGGGGGCTCGCAGGAGTACGGCGGCCTCGTGGTCGGGGTCGAGCACTTCGAGGATCGCCGTGCGTGGGAGGGCAGCAGGCGCGCCGCCCACTTGCCTCCGTATGAGCCGGTGGGTGTTTCCTAGGTCCTCACTTCTGAAACGTCCCCGGCGAATTCCGGCGGGCAGGCGGCATTCGGCCCCCACAACAATCGCCGAAGTCGCCGATGGCCATGCTGAAATGGGCCGCCATCACCTCACCCGTCAGGCGCTCTCGACGACTCAGCGTGCCGGCATCAGATCCATCAGGAGCGACGCTGGCGCGATACCTGCCACATCAGCTAGTCGCCGACCGCGTCCGCTCAGGTCGGCCATCGACTGATTCTTGGAGTTCTTGGACCAGGAGCGACAACAGGCCGGGAAGGCGTCGTTCGATGGCGTCCCGGCGTAGGGACACGGCACTGCCATTGCCGTGGTGGCGCTGGTCGATGAGCCCAGCCTCGCGCAGTACACGAAAATGGTGGGTGCGGGTGGCCTTGCCGACAGGAAGGTCGAAGGAGCCGCATGGGCGTTCGGTGCCAGCGGGATCGGACGCGAGTTCAACGGCAGCTCATCGATGGGATCGCCGGCGGATGCGCACCGGCGCGCCGTGGCGGGACGTGCCCGCCTGCTACGGATCCTGGCAGGCGGTCTACGGGCTGTTGCGCCGCCGGCAGCGCAACGGCACCTGGGCGCGCATCCTGGCCGGCCTGCAGGCCCGGGCCGACGCGGCCGGGCTGATCGGCTGGCGGGTGGGCGTCGATTCCACCATCGTGCGGGCGCACCAGCACGCCGCCGGGGCCCCTGGTCCGCCGCGCCGAGACCGTGGACCCCGCCGCGGCGGGCGTCCCGCGTACCTCAGGTCATGGCGTCCCGGATCAGGGCGCGCGCCTCATCGCCGTACACCGCCATCGAGGACAGCAGCTCGAACGCGGCCCGGTACTCGGCCACGTCACCGGGCGCGGTCACGGTGAACCGGCCTGGGATGAGCTGCACACGCACCATCGTCTCATCGAAGATCGTGAAGTTCTCCGTGGCATGCCTGACCCGGGGTCCACCCCCGGGCGACATGGGGACGATCCCAATCGAGACGTTCGCACGGCGCGAGTCAGCGATGAGCTGCTCGGCCTGCTCGCGCATCACCTCCGGCCCGGCGAGCGGCTCCCGCAGGACGTGCTCCTCGATCAGGTACGCGAACGTCGCCGGGCCGTCCAGGATGCGGCGCAGCGCGAACCGGGCGCGGGCTGCGGCCTCGACGTTGTCGGGTTGGTCGATCCGCTGCGCCGTCACCTCCAGGATCGCCGAGGCGTAGGCGACGGTCTGCAGGATGCCGGGCAGGACGCGGGACTCGTACGCCTGCCACCGGCGGGTGCGCTCGGACAGCTCCGTGACGCCCTCCTGCTGGAGACGCAGCAGGCCGCCCGCACGCTGCGTGCTGCGGTAGGTGGAGTAGGCCACCTCGACCGAGGCCGCCCGCGCGGCCAGGTCCTCGGCCTCGTCGCTCGCGCCGGTGTGCATGCACCAGGCGCGGACGTCCGCCGGTGAGGGGATCGTGGTGCCCAGTTCGATGCGGGAGATCTTGGACGGGTGGCAGCCGAGGATCTCGGCGAGCTGGACGCCGGTGAGTCCGGCTCGCCTGCGGAGGCTGCGTAGATATTTGCCGAGGTCGTGGCGCATGTCGAGCGCAGACTGAGGCGACTGGGGTGTTTGAAGGGTCATGGCCCCAGTAGGCCATGCCGCGCAAAATTGCGCAAACTTGTTGACCCTCTGTAGCGGGGTGGCGCTAGATGTGTCTCACGACACAAGGCGACCCCGGGCCGCTGCCGACACAGCGGGGAGCCCCGGGGCCTAGGGCGTGTCCGGTGGATCATGCGTTGATCCAGAACAAGGCGGTGA
>NZ_BAABDO010000156.1:0-12771 GCF_039539665.1 Actinomadura keratinilytica | reverse complement strand
CCGTCGAAGAACTCGCCGCCATCGCCCGCCCCCTCGCCGACGCCGACGCCGTCGAGGCCGAACCGCCGGGCGCCGGACTGGGAGTCGTGCCCGCGACCCCCATCATGCGCTGGTTCCAGGAGCTCACCGGCCCCACCGACGACTACAGCCAGCGCATGCTGATCCAGGTGCCGCCGGGCCTCACCGTGGACGCCCTGGCCGACGCCCTCCAAAGGGTCCTCGACCACCATGACATGCTGCGGCTGCGCGTCGACCGCACCGAGCCGGACTGGCGGTTCGAGGTCCCGGAACCCGGCACGGTGGACGCCGCCGCGCTCGTCCGCCGCGTGGACGTGTCCGACGCCGGCGACCTGCGCGCCGTCCTCGCCGAGGAGGCCGCCGCGGCCCGCGCCGGCCTCGACCCCGCCGCCGGGATCATGGCCCGGCTGGTGTGGTTCGACGCCGGGCCCGCCCGGTCCGGGCGGCTGCTGGCGACCGTCCACCACCTGGCCGTGGACGCGGTGTCCTGGCCGATCCTGCTGCTCGACCTGGTCACCGCCCTCACCGGCGGCGGCGCGTTCCAGCCCGTCGGCACGTCCTACCGCCGCTGGGCGCAGCGCCTGGCCGCCGAGGCGGCCGAACCCGCCCGCACCGCCGAACTGCCGCTGTGGACCGACATCCTCGCCACGCCCGACCCGGTGCTCGGCCGCCGCCCCCTCGACCCCGCCGCCGACACGTTCGGCACGGCCCGCCACCTCACCGTGGACCTGCCCGCCGACGTCACCGCGCCGCTGCTGACCGACGTGCCCGCCGCGTTCCACGGCCGCGTGGGCGACGTGCTGCTCACCGCGCTCGCCCTCGCCGTCGCCGGATGGCGGCGCGACCGCGGCCGCGCCGACGACACCGCCGTGCTGATCGACCTGGAGGGCCACGGCCGCGAGGAGATCATCCCCGGGGTGGACGTCACGCGGACGGCCGGCTGGTTCACCTCGATCCACCCGGTGCGGCTCGACCCGGGCGCGGTGGAGCCGGGTGAGATCCGCGCGGGCGGCCCGGCCCTCGGCACCGCGTTGAAGAAGGTCAAAGAGCAGCTCCGCGAGATCCCCGACAACGGCATCGGCTACGGCCTGCTGCGCCACCTCAACCCGGCCACCGCCGGACGGCTCGCCGCGCACCCCGCCCCGCAGATCGCGTTCAACTACTTCGGCCGCTCGCCCCAGCCGGAACCGGCCGACTGGGCGCCCGCCGCCCGCGAGGAGGCCGACGCGCTCGGCCCGAGCACGCACCCGCGCCTCGGCATGGTCCACGCGATCGAGGTGAACGCGCAGACCCGGGACCTGCCGGGCGGCCCCGAGCTCAGCGCCACCTGGACCTACGCGGGCGGCCTGTTCACCGAGGACGAGATCGCCGACCTCGCCGGCCGCTGGCGGGACGCCCTGCGCGGGCTGGCCGCGCACGTGGCCGACGGCGCCGCGCACGGCCCGGTCGGCGGGTTCACCCCGTCCGACCTGCCGCTGGTGTCGATGAGCCAGGAGGAGATCGACGAGCTGGCCGCCGAGCTGGACGCGGAGGACGAGGCATGGGATCCGGAGTGAAGTCGCAGCTGGAGGACATCTGGCCGCTGTCGCCGCTGCAGCAGGGGCTGTTCTTCCACGCGCGCTACGACTCCGGCCGCGGCGACGTCTACACCGCGCAGATCGTGTTCGACATGATCGGGCCGCTGGACACCGGCGCGCTGCGGGCGGCCGCCGAGGCGCTGCTGCGGCGGCACGCCAACCTGCGGGCCGGGTTCCGGCAGCGCAAGGACGGCAGCGCCGTGCAGATCGTGCACCGGCGGGTGCGGCTGCCGTGGGCGGAGGCCGACCTGTCCGACCTGCCGGAGCAGCGGCGCGAGGACGAGGCCCGGGTGCTCGCCGAGACCGAACGCGCCCGGCCGTTCGACCTTTCCAGACCGCCGCTCCTGCGGTTCCTGCTGATCAAACTGGCCGCCGACCGGCACCGGATGGTGTTCACCAACCACCACATCCTGCTGGACGGCTGGTCCACCCCGGTGCTGCAGACCGAGCTGTTCGCGCTGTACCTGGCCAAGGGCGACGACACGGGCATGCCCCGCGTCACCCCGTACAAGAACTACCTGGCCTGGCTCGCCCAACAGGACCGCGCCGCCGCCGAGGACGCCTGGCGGCGCTCGCTCGACGGCCTGGACGAACCAACGCTCGTCGCCCCGCACGCGGGCGACGCCCCCGCGGCCACACCCCCCGACAAGGTGCGGCGCCTGCTGCCCGAAGACCTCACCGCCGCGCTGTCCGCGCGCGCCCGCGCCCACGGCGTCACCCTCAGCACCGTCCTGCAGCTCGCGTGGGGCGTGCTGCTGGCGCGCCTGACGGGACGCACGGACGTGGTGTTCGGCGCGGCCGTGTCCGGCCGTCCCCCCGAACTGCCCGGGGTGGAGCAGATGATCGGGCTGTTCATCAACACGCTGCCCATCCGCGTGCGGGTCCGCCCCGGCGACACCGTGGCCGAGGCCCTCACCCGCCTGCAGCGGGAACAGGCCGACCTGATGCCGCACCACCACCTGGGCCTGACCGACATCCAGCGCCTCACCGGCATCGGCTCCCTGTTCGACACCATGACGGTGCTGGAGAACTACCCGTTCGACCCGGACGCGGCGGGCACCGACCTGGGCGGGCTCACACTGCGGGGCGTGGACGGCTACGACGCCAGCCACTACCCGCTCACCCTCGCCGCCGTACCGGGACGGCGCCTGTCCCTCAGGCTCGACTACCGCACCGACCTCTACACCGCCCGCGACGCCACCCGCGTCATGGAACGCCTCCTGCGCGTCCTGGAGGCGATCGCCCACCGGCCCGGCACGCCCCTGGGCCGCGTCGACGTCCTCGACGACGCCGAACGCGGCCGCGTCCTGCGCGACTGGCAGGGCACGGCCACCGCGCGCCCCCCGCAGACCGTCACCGAGCGGTTCGCGCGCCGCGCGGCCGAACACCCCGACGCCGTCGCCGTGCGATCGGCGGCGGGGGAGACCCTCACCTACGCCGAGCTGGACGCCCGCGCCAACCGGCTCGCCCACCGCCTGGCCGGGCTGGGCGTGCGCCGGGAGACGCGGGTGGCGATGCTGCTCGAACGGTCCGCCGACGTGATCGCGGCGAGCCTGGCGGTGCTGAAGGCGGGCGGCGTGTACGCGCCGATCCACCACGGGTACCCGCGCGACCGCGTGGCCTGGGCGGTCGAGGAGGTCGGCGCGCCCGTCCTGCTCGTCAACACCCCCATGAAGGACCGCGTGGCCGGTTTGGACGTCCGCGCCCGCGTCCTGGTCGTGGACGACGACCCGGAACTGGCCGCCCAGCCCGACACCGACCCCGGCGTCCCCGCCCACCCCGAGCAGGCGGCGTGCGTGCTGTTCACCTCCGGCTCCACCGGCGTCCCCAAGGGCGTCATGCTGCGGCACCGCGACATCGTCGCCCTCGCCGACGACACGAGCCTGCGCACCCCCGCGCACCGGCGCGTGCTCGTGCACTCCCCGCACGCCTTCGACGCGTCCCTGTACGAGATGTTCACGCCGCTGCTCAACGGCGGCACCAGCGTCGTCGCCCCGCCCGGAAGCCTCGACGGCGAGACCCTGGAACGGCTCATCGCCGCCGAGGACGTCACCGCGCTGTTCCTCACCACCACCCTGTTCAACCTGGTCGCCGAGGAACGCCCGCACGCCTTCGCACGCCTGCGCCAGGTGCTGACGGGAGGCGAGGCCGGGTCCCCGGCGGCGATGCGCAAGGTCCTCGCGGCGTGCCCGGACACCGAGGTCGGCCACGTGTACGGGCCCACCGAGGCCACCACCTACACCACGGTCACCGGCATGCGCGGCGCGCTCGCCGACCCGGCCGAGACCACGGCCGTGCTGGGCCGGCCCATGGACGACATGCGCGTGTACGTGCTGGACGCCGGGCTGCGGCCGGTGCCCCCGGGCGTCCCCGGCGAGGCGTACATCGCCGGCGCCGGAGTCGGCCGCGGCTACCTCGACCGGCCCGCCCTCACCGCCGAACGGTTCGTCGCCGACCCGTTCGGCGCCCCCGGCGACCGCATGTACCGCACCGGCGACCTGGTGCGGTGGCGCGAGGACGGCACCCTCGAATACCTCGACCGGGTCGACTTCCAGGTCAAGGTGCGCGGTTTCCGCATCGAACCCGGCGAGATCGAGGCCGCCCTCGCCGCCCACCCCGCCGTCGCCACCGCCGCCGTCGTCGCCCGGCAGGACGCCGGCGGCGTGAAACGCCTCGTCGCCTACGTCGTGCCCAAGGACGGCGGCGCCGATACGGCCGACCTGCGGCGGCACACGGCCGAACGGGTGCCCGAGTACATGGTCCCGGCGGCGTTCGTCCTGCTCGACACCCTGCCCGTCAACCCCAACGGCAAGCTCGACCGCGACGCGCTGCCCGCCCCCGCCTTCGACGCCGCCGCCGGGGGACGCGCCCCCGCCACCCCCGACGAGGAACGGCTGTGCGAGGCGTTCGCCCAGGTCCTCGGCCTGGAGCGGGTCGGCGCCGACGTCAGCTTCTTCGACCTCGGCGGCGACAGCATCACCGCGCTCAAGCTCGTCACCCGCGCCCGCGAGGCCGGCATCGAGCTGACGCCCCGGGACGTGTTCACCCACCAGACCGTCGAGGCGCTCACCCGCCGCCTCGCCGACGACACCGGCCGGCTCGGATTCGAGGTGCTGCTGCCGATCCGCACCACCGGGAGTCGGCCGCCGGTGTTCTTCGTCCACCCCGCCGGCGGCCTGGCCTGGGGCTACCTGCGGTTCTGCCGCCACCTCGGCCCCGACCAGCCCGTCTACGGCCTGCAGGCGCGCGCGTTCACCCAGGCGGAGCTGCCCGGGTCGGTGGAGGAGATGGCCGCCGACTACCTCGAGCAGATCCGCGCCGTGCAGCCGTCCGGGCCGTACCGCCTGTGCGGCTGGTCGCTGGGCGGGCTGGTCGCCTACGAGATGGCCTGCCGGCTGCAGGCGGCGGGGGAGCGGGTCGCGCTGCTCGCCCTCATGGACGCCTACCACGGCCAGGACCTGGACTCCGAACGCCGCGACGTCCTGCCCGAGCTGCTGCAGGCCATCGGCGTGGACGCGCGCACCGTCGCCCCCGACGGCCACCCCGACATCGGGCAGATCATGGCGCTGCTGGCCGAACGCGGCGACGCCCTCGCCACGCTCGACGAGGACGCCCTGGTCAACGTCTACCGCAACTACGAGAACGGGCTGCGGCAGGCCGAGGCGTACCGGCCCGGGCGCTTCCGCGGCGACCTGGTGTTCTTCACCGCCCGCCGGGGCCGCCCCGCCGGGGCGCCGACCGCCGCCGCCACCTGGGGGCCGCTGGTCGACGGCCGCGTCCACGACCACCCCGTCGACGCCGAGCACCACGAACTGCTGGAACCCGGACCCGTCGCCGAGATGGGCGCCGTGCTGGCCGCCCGCCTCGCCGCCGCACCACGCTGAGGAGAACCGATGACCAACCCCTTCGAAGACCCCGACGGCACCTACCTCGTCCTGGTCAACCACGAGGGCCAGTACTCGCTGTGGCCGTCGTTCGCCGAGGTCCCCGCCGGGTGGACGGTCGACAAGACCGAGGACACCCGGCAGGCGTGCCTGGACCACATCGCCGAACGCTGGACGGACATGCGGCCGCGGAGCCTGGCCGAGGCGATGGGCGACTAGCCCGCGGGGCGCGGCCGGTCGGACGGACACCGGGGCCGCCGCGGCCGCTGCCGTACCATCGCGCGTGAGCCCGCCGCCGGCCGAGGACGAGGAGTTGATCACGTGACCTGGTTCCGCTGCGCCGAGACCCGCCCCTGGGCGTCGCTGCGGCTGTTCTGCTTCCCCCACGCGGGCGGATCGGCGGTGTTCTACCGCCCGTGGGCCGCGCGGATCGGCCGCGCCGTCGAGGTGCAGGCGGTGCAGTACCCCGGGCGCGCCGACCGCCTCGCCGACCCGTTCGTCGACGACGCCCACCAGCTCGCCCGCCTGATCGCCGGGGCGATGGCGCCGCTGCTGGACCGCCCCGCCGCGCTGTTCGGGCACAGCATGGGCGCCATCGTCGCCTACGAGACCGCCCGGCTGCTGCAGGAACGCGGCACCGCCCCCGTGCACCTGTTCGCCTCCGGCGCCCGCGCCCCGCACGACCGCGAGGACCGGCGGCTGTCCGACCTCGACGACGACGGCCTGGTCGCCGAGATGGTCGCCCTGGGCGGGTCGGACGCCGACGCCCTGCGCGACCCCGAGCTGCGCGAGCTGGTGCTGCCGTACGTGCGCAACGACTTCCGGCTGGTCGAACGGTACGAGCACCGCCCCGGGCCGCGGCTGACCGTCCCGGTGACGGCGCTGGTCGGGGACGCCGACCCCCACGTCCCCGCCGACCGGGCGCCCCGGTGGGGCGAGGTGACCGACGGCGCGTTCCGCTGCGAGGTGCTGCCCGGCGGCCACTTCTACCTCGTCCCGCAGCGGGACAAGGTGATCGCGGAGGTGCAGCGCGCCCTGGCGGTGCCCGCGGGCCCCTGACCCGCGGGCGGGCGCGGGGCCAGGGGGCGGTCGGTGCACCTCGACGCCGTACGCGGTGAGCGCCTCGCCCACCGAACGTCGTGCCGCCCGACGGCACAATGGGCCGGGTGACGCTCCTACCGACCCGCTCCGATCCGGAACGACGATCACAACACCGCCGGGCTGAAGGCCACCGCGATGCGCCTGGTCAACGCCGTCCCCGCCGTCGTCCAGGCGCCTCCCGGCCTGCTCACCGCCCTGGACCTCCCCCTGATCACCGCCCGCGACATCCACCCCTGACCGAGCCTGAAAACCTCCGCCGCTCGGCCGGCCGGCGGGCGGCCCGGTCCGGGCCGGTGCCGCGGTGCGGCGCTGGGCCGCCACCTGAGCGCGGCGGCCGAGCGCGGGTGCCGCCCTCGGGGCGCCGCCTGTGCGCGCGAAACGGCCCCGGCGATCCGCCGGGGCCGTCGGAGCGGGGCAGAGCCGGTTCACAGCCACGGCCAGTCGGCGTCGCGTCCGGCTTCCAGGAGCGGGATGAGCCGGAAGGTCGCGTCCGTCATGCCGCCCAGCTCGTGGCGCGTGCCGCGGCCGGTCGGCATCGCCGCGTGCCGGTAGCCCGCCAGGTTGAACCCGTACATCGGCACGTGCTCGGGAGCGGCGTCGGCGACGCCGCCCGTCCCGCCGAACGTCTGCATGTCCGACAGGATGATCACCCGGTCCTGGCCGCGGTAGGTCGCGCGCACCGCGCCGGCGATGTCGGTGCCGTGGCCGACCTCGCCGATCCGGCGCACGAGCCGCTCGACCTCGCGCAGCACCGACGCGCCGCGCCGCACCCGGTGCCCGAACGTGCCGTTGGCGAACCCGCACAGGTCGACCTGGTCGCCGCGCGCCGCCAGCGTCACGCCGAACAGCGCGGCCATCTGCGCGTAGGTCATCTTGGACCGCCCGGAGACGCCCCGGGACGTCATGGACGCCGAGGTGTCCACCAGCACCAGGGTGCGGCCGGGCAGCGGCGGCACGTTCGCGGTGGCGGCCGTGAGCGCCTTGTCCAGGGCGTGACTCCAGCGCAGCGACGGCGCGGCCAGGTGGGCCGAGAAGAACCGGAACGGGAACTGGCGGCTCCGGGCCACCTGCTCGGGGTCGGCCAGGCGCGCCGCGACCCGCTCGGCCACCTCGTCGCTCACGCCCGCCTCGTCGAAGTTGCGCAGGTTGCGCAGCAGCGCCATGTAGCCCATGGAGGGGATGAGCGCCTCCCACAGGCGCGCCTTGTCCACCCGGGAGCCCGCCAGCGACAGGGCGTTCTCCCACGTGAGACCGGCCTGGTGCAGCGCGTCGGCGTCGAGCAGCAGCTCGGGCCGCTCGGCCGCGGCCTTCAGGAAGGCCGCGTTGCGGGCGATCGTGCCGAGCACGCCGGGCTCGGGTTCGCCCGCACGCCCCCGGCGCCGGTCGATGGCGTGGGCGAAGAGGGCGCCCTGCCACGGCTTGCCCGGGTCCGGCGACGGGTGCACCAGCTCGACGACGTCGCCGAAGCGGAAGCCGCGCGAGCCGGTGTCGTACTTCAGCAGCGACCGCTCGTCGTACAGGCGCCGCACCGCGTCGGCCAGGCCGCGCTTGACCGGCTTGGGGATGGCGCGGCCATAGGCGGCCGTCCAGTACGCCAGCAGCTCGCCCGGCTCGTCGGCCCGCCGGCAGACCGCGTCGATGACGCGCCGGTTGAGGTCGCGCTGCCGGCGGGCACCGTCGGGCGGGCCCGCCGGCGCACCGCTGCCGGCGTGCGGCGGCGTCGCGGCCGCGGCCTCCAAGCGGGCCTTGACCATTTCGCACGCGCCGACGATCGGGGCGCTGCGCATGTTGCCCTCGCTGCGCAGCCACGTGAGCATCTGCGTCAGCCACAGCGGGTCGTCGAGGGCGACCTGGCGGACGAGTGCGCGGTATCGGTCGTCGCGGTCGCCGGCCTTCTCATAGAAGGTGTCCTCGCCGACCATGTTGGCCACGGCGAGCAGGAACAGCTCGCTCTTGGCGTCGCGCGCGTAGCCGGGCGCGCCTTCGTAGGTGACACCGCTCGGCCGCGCCTCGGTCTTCACCGGGCTGGAGACGGCCGCGCGAGAGCCGGACCGGTTGAACTTGGCCATGAGAAAGCCTTCCTCGCGTGAACGGGAGGAAGGCCGGCGGCGGGGGTGCCCGAGATCGAAGTCGGCAGCGGTATTTGCCAGACCGGTGCTCTGCCTGCTGAGCTACGCCGCCCGGTGGGCGGCGGCGGGACTCGAACCCGCGTCCCTCGGTTTAGTAAGGAAGTATCCGCTGCCTGCGCACCGGGCACCCCGCATATGCCTGCGTTCCTCCCGAGATCAGGTCGGCGGCGGAGACGTCGACACCAGAACCCCGTTGGGCCGCTCCGACCGCTCGGCCGGAGGCGGGACTCGAACCCGCACCGGACCCTGTTCGGCATGGAAGTATCCGCTGCCTGCGCACCGGGAGGTGCGTATTCAGTTATGACCACAGATCGCGCGCGCTTTGGAGTTGTGAGCGCCCTCCCGAGGTCAGTGCAGCCGCGGGAATCGATTCTTCAGGAGAGGAAGTAGCCCGCGGCATCCGCACCGGGAGGGTGCTCGGAACTGAGGAGATCACAGCCGCCGCCATGAACTCAAGCGATTTATGGCGATATGTGCGGCCGGTCGAGGGCTCGCTCACGACGCCTTCAGACGGCGCTGTCCCCGCCGTCGGCCAGGCGCCTCCCGGCCTGCTCACCGCCCTGGACCTCCCCCTGATCCAACATCCACGACCGACGCGCCCGGCGCGGGCCGTCGGCGGGGGCGGGCCGCTGTTTAGGCTTCCGGCGGAGGCGAGTTTCGGTCGGCGGACGGGAGCCTGCATGGACGTGCCGAGTGGGGTCGATCGCAGGGAGCTCGCCCGCTGCATCAGCGCCGCGTCGACCGGGCGGCGCCGCTGTTGGCGCGGATCTTGCTGGTCCGCGCGGTCTCGGACATCCGCCTCCACCGCGGAAGCCATGCCCTGTGGGTGGCCGAGGACATGGCCGCCGACTGCGGTGCGGAACTGGAGGAGGCCGGGACGGCCACGCGGGAGCTGGCGCGCGTTCTGGTCCCCGGGCACGATGTCGACCGCAACCTCGTTCCCGCGGTCGTCGCGACCCGGCGGTTGAGCCGCGCCGTCGGCAGCGAGGACGGCGCGTACGCCAGATATTCGATGGCCACCGACCCCGACACCGCCATCGACAGGGACCGGGCCGGTGCACTGGGCGAGGAGTGGGACGAGCAGCGC
The DNA here is from genome assembly GCF_039539665.1 of Actinomadura keratinilytica. Classification (NCBI taxonomy): domain Bacteria; kingdom Bacillati; phylum Actinomycetota; class Actinomycetes; order Streptosporangiales; family Thermomonosporaceae; genus Actinomadura; species Actinomadura keratinilytica. The sequence continues at coordinate 2,975 of NZ_BAABDO010000156.1, read as the reverse complement.
CCCCGCCACCTAGCCCGACCGCGCTCGGCGGGAACGACGCCCGGCAGGAGGGAGGGAACCGACCATGGCACGCGCCGCCCTCCAGTGCGCCGCCGGGGCGGCCGCGCCGCCCGCGACCTGGCCTCCCTGCTCCCGCTCACCCTGGACCCGGAGGACTTCCACGGCACCGAACGGATCGGCTACCCGCCGCGCAGGCCGACCACCGACGGCGCTCCCGAACCGACTGCGGCCAAAGCCGGGGCATGAGCGCCGCGCGTCTGCCCGACGTGGCCGACGGACCGATGCGGACGTCTCAGAGCGGGAGCGGCAGCACCATGGCGTCGAAGTCGGGGGAATCCGGGTACGGCTGCAGTTTGCCCACCTTCCGCCAACCCCACCGGGCGTACGCGGTCTGCGCCGAGGTGTTGTCCTCGCGGACCAGCAGCGTCGCCCGTTCCTCGCGGCGGCCGCGCAGCAGCTCGTCGTGCAGTGCGTGCGCCACGCCCTTCCCCTGCCGCTCGGGCACGACCATCAGCTCGTTGAACGCGAACGTCCGCGTGCCGGTTTCGACCGTGAACCCTTCCTCGGGTGCGCCCATGGTCAGCCCTTCCCACCACCGCGACGTCTTCGGGAGTGCGTACCCGAACGCCTGGCCGACCGGTGAGCCGGACACGCGGGCGACGACGATCTCGAACCCGGGCGCCTTGAGGTAGCCGCGGACTCGCTCGGCGAACCGCTCGGCCGAGGAGAACGGGTTGCCGGTCACATCCGCGTGACTGGCCTCGTACAGCGGCACGATCACCTCGTCGAGGATGGCCTCGGCCGACGCGGCGTCATGGCGGGCGAAGGTCAGCTGGGGGCGCGCGGTCATCGGTCTCCATTATTGAAGATCGCGAGTTTCTCGTACGCTTCCCGGATCGCCGGCCTGCGGGCGTCCTCCGCAGAGGCCAGGGCCAAGGCGTTCAACGCAGTACGCAGGAGCACCGCGTCGTGCTCGACGGGCGGACGCATCCCATGACGCAGCGAGGTTCTGCGCCGTAGCCTGAGCTTGTCACACGCTTTCAGGAGGTGCAGGGCCCATGCGAGGCACCACCCCACTACGCCCCGACGCCCCGTTTTCCGAGCGGCTGCAGTACTACCGCACCCGCGCCGGTCGCAGCCGCGCCGTGGTGGGAGGCCTCGTCGGCCGGTCGGCCGAGTGGGTCAAGGCCCTGGAAACCAGCAAGATCGGCATGCCGCGCCTGCCGATGCTCGTCAGGCTGGCCGAGGTGCTCGACATCGAGAACCTGGCCGACCTCACCGGAGACCAGCGCATGTCACGCGCCACCTACACCAAGCACGCCCACGAGGACCTGGACTCGATCCGCGACGCGCTCCACTCCTATCCGGTCATCACCTCCGACCGGCCCGTCCCCGCGGACGTGCTCGCGGGCCGCGTACAGCAGGCATGGCGGGCCTGGCATACGTCCCGGTATGAGCGCGGCGCCGTCGCCGGACTGCTGCCCGGCCTGCTCGCCGACGCCCGCGTCTCGGCGCGCCGATTGGAGGGCGAGGAGCGCCGCGAAGCCGCCCGGCAGCTCGCGCAGGTGTACCACATCGCGCAGCTGTACGCGTCGCACCAGCCGGTGCCCGAACTGGTGTACATGACCGGTGACCGGGCGATGCACGCCGCGCAGGACGCCGACGACCCGGTCGCCATGGCCGGTGCCGCCTGGTACCTCAACCACGTGTGGCGGGATGCGGGTGAGGCCGCCGAGGCACGGGAAGAGCTGGCACGCGACGTGGCGGGACTGCTGCGACCGGCCGAGGACGAACAGGACCGGGCGCTGTACGCACTGATGCACCTGGCGATCGCGCTGTCGCATGCCAAGCTTGGCAAAGAGGGTGACGCGTGGCGGCATCACGACGAGGCCGACCGGGCCGCGCGGTCGCTGGGCGCAGGGTATGCCCACCCGTGGTTGATGATCGGCCCGGGAATGGTCTCCCACTACGCCGTCACCATCCACCTTGACCTGCAAAAACCCGGCCTGGCGCGGCAAGCGGCCCGCCGGATCGACCCTGCGGCCATCCCGTCCCGCACCCGGCAGTCCCGATATCTGGTCGAGGTGGCGCGCGCGTACCACCGCGAGGGCGATGACGTCGCGGCGGTGCACCTGATGCAGAAGGCCGACAAGCTGTCGGGTGACACGTTCGCGTTCAGCCTGTTCGCGCGCTCGATCGTGGCGGACCTGCTGCCCGATCCTCCCGCCGCGGTGGCTGAGGATGTCCGCGAGCTGGCCAGGACACTCCGGCTGATCCACTAAGGGGTAGCTTTCCTACCTCTCAACGATGGGGGAGGGGTAATACCTCCTCCGCTGCGTCTCATGCGGCTGAATATGAAGCGTGACGCAGACGTCGAAGAGCACCACGGGCCGGGCGGTAGTGATGACGCCCGGTAGGTGGTGGGCACACCGGCGCATTTGGCGGTCAGTGCGGTGTGTTCAATGCCTTCTTCCCGAAGGGGCAGGGGCAGCGCCTATGGCGGTGGGCGGCTCTTGCTCGTGTCGCCCGTGTATATCCCGAGGAGGCATCCAACCAAGTGTGGTGGGCGAGTGCGCCCCGAGGCTGACTAGCACACCCCGCTGGCTGGATTGGCGCTGCGTCCTGGCGACGTACGGTCGCCGCGGACCCGGGCACGCCATGGCGGGAGCGTACGACGTCGCATCGTTCCGGATGCCCACCGCGCGCGGCGGGGGGAAAGCCGCGTGCGGCTTCTAGCGGGCGCCATGCCCCGCGTCGCCCGCCGCCGCACGGCCCGGCCCTGGCTGGGGTGGGCCGTGCGGCCTTCACACCAAGACAAGTCGACCCCGGGCCGCTGATGCAGCAGCGGGGAATCCCGGGGCCTCGCCGGACGATGGAGGTCCGACTGATGTACGAGTATGACCCATTGTTCGCGCTCGGTGCGTCGCTGGGTGCGGACGGGCTGGCGGTCGTCCGCACGGCGGACGGTCTGCAGG
>NZ_BAABDO010000155.1:0-12946 GCF_039539665.1 Actinomadura keratinilytica | reverse complement strand
CGATCGCCCCGTGCGAGACCGCCACACCCTTCGGACGACCCGTCGAACCCGACGTGTAAATCACATACGCCACGTCGTCCACGCCCACCGGGACCTCAGGGGCCTTCGGACCATCCCCGCCGACCAGACCACCGTCCACCACGAAAACGTCGGCGCCCTCGGGCACCACCTGCCGCGTGGCCGACGTGCACACCACGACCGCCGGACGGGCATCGGCCAGCATGAACCCGATCCGCGCGACCGGATACCCCGGATCCACCGGCACATACGCGGCGCCCGCCTTCAACACCCCCAGCAGCACCGCCTCCAACTCCACCGACCGGCCGACCACCACACCCACCAGGTCACCCCGGCCCACACCACGCGACGCCAACTCCCCCGCAACACGGTCACTCGCCGCGTCCAACTCCGCATACGACCACCGCACACGCTCATCCGCCACCGCCAACGCACCCGGCGTCCGCCCCACCTGCGCAGCGAACAGATCCACCAACGTCGCAGGCTCCACCTCATGCGCGGTGTCGTTCCACTCCGACAGCACCATCCGGCGTTCGGCGGAGTTGAGGATCTCCACCTGGTTCACGGGAACGGCCGGGTCGGCGGCCACCTGTTCGAGGACGCGGACGAGACGGTCGGCCATCGCCGCGACGGTGTGTTCGTCGAACAGGTCGGTGGCGTACTGGATGACGCCGCCGATGCCGCTGGGGGTGCCTTCGTCGTCGCGGTGTTCGGCGAGCGTCACCGACAGGTCGAAGCGGGCCGCCTGGGTTCCCTCCTCGGGCGGGAGCGCCTCGAACGCCAGTCCGGGGAGGGTGGTGCGTTCCTGCCAGCGGGGCAGATTCTGCAGGGTGTACTCGACCTGGAACAGCGGGTGCCGGGACAGGGACCGGGCCGGGCTGAGGTCGTCCACCAGCCGTTCGAACGGAATGTCCTGGTGGGCGTAGGCGGCCAGGTCGGCGTCGCGGACGCGGGCGACCAGGTCGGCGAACGTCGGGTCGCCGCTGACGTCGGTGCGCAGCACCAGGGTGTTGACGAAGAACCCGGTGACGTCGTCGAGGGCGGCGTCGCCGCGGCCGGCGACGGCGGTGCCGAGGGGGATGTCGTCGCCCGCGCCGAGCCGGGCCAGCAGCACCGCCAGGCCGGCCTGGACGACCATGAAGACGGTCGCGCCGCTGCGCTGGGCGATCCGCACGAGGCGGGCGTGCACGGCGGCGGGGACGTGCACCGGGACGGCCGCGCCGCGGAAGGTGGGCATCGACGGGCGGGGCCGGTCCATCGGCAGCGCCAGTTCCTCGGGAAGCCCGGCGAGCGCCTCGCGCCAGTGGCGGAGCTGGGCGCTGATGGCGCTGTCGGGGTCGTCGAGGTCGCCGAGGACCTCGCGCTGCCAGATCGCGTAGTCGGCGTACTGGACGGGCGGCGGGGTCCAGGCCGGGGCGGTGCCCTGGCGCCGCGCGGTGTAGGCGGCGGCGAGGTCGCGCAGGAGGATGCCCATGGACCAGCCGTCGACGGCGATGTGGTGGGCGACGATGCTCAGTACGTGCTCGTCGTCGCCGACGGGCACCAGCCGGATCCGCCAGGGCAGGTCGCGGGAGACGTCGAAGCGGTGGACAGCCTCGGCGCGCAGCACGTCGCCGACGTCCTCGCCGGGGGCGTCGACGGTGAGGCGGGGGTGTGCGGCGGGGCCGGTGAGGATCTCCTGGCGGGGGGTGCCGTCCCGGTCGGGGTAGATGGTGCGGAGGGTCTCGTGCCGGTCGGCGACGTCGGCGAGGGCCGCCAGCAGGGCCGCGATGTCGAGTGCGCCGCGCAGCCGGACGGCCAGGGGGACGTTGTAGCCCGCGCCGGCGCCGGCCTTCTCCAGCCGGTTGAGGAACCACATGCGCTGCTGGCCGTAGGACAGCGGGACCACGTCGGGCCGGGGCCGGGGCGTGAGGGCGGGCCGGGCGGCGCCGCCGGTGCTGTCGGCGAGGCGGGCCAGGTCGGCGGGGGTCGGGCCGGTGAACAGTTCGCCGATGCTGATCTCGACGCCGAGGACGGCGCGGACGCGGGCGAGCAGCCGCATGCCGAGCAGCGAGTCGCCGCCGAGGTCGAAGAAGGAGTCGTCGGCGCCGACCCGGTCCAGGCCGAGCAGTTCGGCGTACAGGCCGCACAGCAGTTCCTCGACGGGGGTGGCGGGGGCGCGGCCGCCGGTGAGGCCGCCGAAGTCGGGGGCGGGCAGGGCGCGCCGGTCGAGCTTGCCGTTGGGGGTCAGCGGCAGCGCGTCGAGGACGACGAACGCGGCGGGCACCATGTATTCGGGGAGCCGTTCGGCGGCCAGGTCGCGCAGCCGCGCGGCGAGGCCGCGGTCGTCGCCGGCGGGGACGACGTAGGCGACGAGGCGTTTCTCGCCGGTGTCCTCGCGGACGACGACGGCGGCGCGGGCGACGTCGTCGCAGGCGGCCAGCAGCGCCTCGATCTCGCCGGGTTCGACCCGGTAGCCGCGGATCTTGACCTGTTCGTCGGCGCGGCCGGCGAACATCAGCCGGCCGTCCTGCCAGCGGGCGAGGTCGCCGGTGCGGTACATGCGGGTGCCCGGGGCGAACGGGCAGGCGGTGAACCGTTCGGCGGTGAGGGCGGGCCGGTCCAGGTAGCCGCGGGCCAGGCCGTCGCCCGCGACGTACAGTTCGCCGGTGACGCCGTCGGGCACGGGCTGCAGGAACTCGTCCAGCACGTAGACGCGGGTGTTGCCGCGGGGGCGGCCGATCGGCAGCACCGCGGGCGGGTCGGAGCGGACCTCGTGGGTGGTGGCGCACAGCGTCACCTCGGTCGGCCCGTACAGGTGCCGGAGGGTGACGTCCGGGCAGGCCGCCATGATCTTCGCGGCGGCGCCGGCCGGGACCACGTCGCCGCCGGTGAGGACCTCCTGGACGCCGGCGAGGGCGCCGGGGGCCTCCTCGGCGAGCACGCCGAACAGGCCGGCGGTGACGTGCACGGCGGTCAGGGCGTGGTCGCGGACGAACCGGGTGAGGGTCGCCGCGTCCACCTTGCCGGGCGGGGCCACGACGACGGCGCCGCCGTGGGCGAGCGGAACCCAGATTTCGAAGGTGGAGGCGTCGAAGGCGTGCGGGGCGTGCAGCAGGACGCGGCCGCGGGCGCCGGGGCCCCAGCACGGGTCGGTGGCGAGGGCGGCGACGGCGCCGTGGGTGGCGGTGACGCCCTTGGGTTCGCCGGTGGACCCGGACGTGTACATGACGTAGGCGAGGTCGGCCGGGGCGAGCGCGACGGCGGGCGGGGGCGCGTCGGACGGCAGGTCCTCGACGGTGACGGCCGTCCCGGCGGCGATGACGCCGTCGGCGACGAGCTGCCGGGCGAGGCCGCCGTCGGCGACGACGACGTCGAGGCCGGCGAGGACGCGGCGGGTGCGGGCGGCGGGCCAGGTCGGGTCCGCCGGCACGTAGGCGGCTCCGGCGCGCAGGATGCCGAGCAGGACGGCGATCAGGTCGGGTGAGCGTTCCATGGCGACGCCGACGAGGTCGCCGCGGCGGACGCCGCGTTCGGCCAGGCCGGCGGCGATGCGGGCGGCGTGCCGGTCCAGGTCGGCGTAGGTCAGGCAGCGGCCGGCGCCGATGACGGCGGCCGCGCCGGGGGTGCGGGCGGTCTGCGCGGCGAGCAGGTCCACCAGGGTCGGTGCGGGCGTCCGCGCGGCGGTGTCGTTGCGTTCGGCGAGCAGGGCGTGCCGTTCCGCCGGGTCGAGCACCTGGAGCCGGCTGACGCGCAGGGCGGGGTCGGCGGCGACCTGGTCGAGGACGCGGACGAGGCGGTCGGCGAGGGTGCGGGCGGTGGTCTCGTCGAACAGGTCGGTGGCGTAGAGCAGGCCGCCGCCCATGCCGGCGGGGGCGCCGGCGGCGTCGCGGTGCTCGGAAAGGTTGAGGGACAGGTCGAAGCGGGCGGCGTCGGCGCGGGACGCGGCCTGCCGCACGGTCAGCCCGGACTGCTCCCAGCCGCCGGTTTCGGCGTCGGGCTCCGGCATGCTCTGCACGCTGAGCGCGACCTGGAACAGCGGGTGCCGCGACAGCGACCGGGTGGGGCTGAGTTCGTCCACGAGGCGTTCGAACGGGACGTCCTGGTGGGCGTAGGCGGCCAGGTCGGTTTCGCGGACGCGGGCGACCAGGTCGGCGAACGTCGGGTCGCCGCTGACGTCGGTGCGCAGCACCAGGGTGTTGACGAAGAACCCGGCGAGGTCGTCGAGGGCGGCGTCGCCGCGGCCGGCGACGGCGGTGCCGAGGGGGATGTCGGTGCCCGCGCCGAGCCGGGCCAGCAGCACCGCCAGGCCGGCCTGGACGACCATGAACATGGTGGCGCGTTTCTGCTGCGCGAGCCGCACGAGGCGGGCGTGCGCCGCCGCCGGGACGTGCAGCGGCACCGACTCGCCGGCGAACGACGGGGTGGCGGGGCGGGGCCGGTCGGCGGGCAGGGGCAGCTCTTCGGGCAGCCCTTCCAGGGTCTTGCGCCAGTGGCCGAGCTGGGCGGTGATGGCGCTGTCGGGGTCGTCGAGGTCGCCGAGGACCTCGCGCTGCCAGATCGCGTAGTCGGCGTACTGGACGGGCAGCGGCGCCCAGCCGGGCGCCTCGCCGCGCCTGCGGGCGGTGTAGGCGGTGCCGAGGTCGCGGGCGAGCACGCCCATCGACCAGCCGTCCACGGCGATGTGGTGGGCGACGACCAGCAGGAGGTGCTCGTCGTCGGCGATGCGCAGCAGCCGGACCCGCCAGGGCAGTTCGCGTTCGACGTCGAAGCCGCGGGCGGACTCCTCGCGCACCACGGCGTCGACGTCGGCGGCGTCCACCGGGACGACGTCCACGGCGGGATGCGCGTCGAGGATGCGCTGGCGGGGCGCGCCGTCGGTCTCGGGGAAGACGGTCCGGAGGCTTTCGTGGCGGTCGGCGACGTCGGCGACGGCCGCCCGCAGCGCCGCGGTGTCGAGCCCGCCGGACAGGTGCAGCACCATCGGCACGTTGTAGCCGGCGCCCTCGCCGGCCTTCTCCAGCCGGTTGAGGAACCACATGCGCTGCTGCCCGAACGACAGCGGCAGCGTGTCGGGGCGGGGGCCGGCGGTCAGCGGCGGGCGGACGTCCGCGCCGCCGAGGCCGTCGATGACGCGGGCCAGGGCCGCCACGGACGGCGCGGCGAACAGGTCGCGGATGCCGATCTCGGCCTCCAGGACGGCGCGCACCCGGGCGATCAGCCGCATCGCCAGCAGCGAGTCGCCGCCGAGGTCGAAGAAGGAGTCCTCGGCGCTCACCCGCGGCACGCCCAGCACCTCGGTGAACAGGCCGCACAGGACCTCTTCGGTGACGGTGGCGGGACCGCGCCCCCCGCCGCCGCCGAGGTCGGGGGCGGGCAGTGCGGCGCGGTCGAGCTTGCCGTTGACGGTGAGCGGCAGCGCGTCCAGGAGCACCACGGCGGCCGGCACCATGTGCTCGGGCAGCCGCCGGGCGGCGAATTCGCGCAGCGCGGCGGCGTCGAGGGCGGCGCCGGCGGCGGGGACGGCGTAGGCGACCAGGCGGCGGTCGCCGGGGCGGTCCTCGCGGGCCACGACCGCGACCCGGTCGACGCCGTCGTGCCCGGCCAGGACGTGTTCGATCTCGCCGGGTTCGATGCGGAAGCCGCGGATCTTGACCTGCTGGTCGGCGCGGCCGGCGAACGCCAGCTCGCCGTCGGGGGTCCAGGAGCCGAGGTCGCCGGTGCGGTACATGCGCTCGCCGGGGGCGAACGGGCAGGCGACGAACCGTTCCGCGGTCAGCCCGGGGCGGCGCAGGTAGCCGCGGGTCAGGCCGGCGCCCGCCAGGTACAGTTCGCCGGTGACGCCGGGCGGCACCGGCCGCAGGGAGCCGTCGAGGACGTAGACGCGGGTGTTGGCGACGGGCCGGCCGATCGCGGGCAGGCCGTCGGCCCAGCCGCGGCCGTGGCCCTGCGGGGGGACGGGCCCGGCGGTGGCGATGACGGTGGCCTCGGTGGGCCCGTAGGTGTTCCACAGGCGGTCGCCGCCGGTCCAGCGGCCGGCCAGGTCGGCGGGGAGCCGTTCGGCGCCCAGCACCCAGCGTGCCACGCCGCCGAGGTCGGCCGGGTCGAGCATGCCGAGCAGCGACGGGACGACGCTGGCGGCGCCGACGCCCCGCTCGTTCATCATGCGGGTGAGGGCCTCCGGTTCGGCGCGCTCCCCGGCGGTCGCGATCGCCAGGGTGGCGCCGGACGTCAGCGTGACCACGACGTCCAGGACGGAGGCGTCGAAGCTGAAGGAGGCGAACTGCAGGACCGTCACGCCGGGCGCGGCGCCCAGCACGGGGCGTAACGCCGCGGCCAGGTTCCGCAGGCCGCCGTGCTGGGCCATCACGCCCTTGGGCCGCCCGGTGGAGCCGGAGGTGTAGATGACGTAGGCCAGGCCCGCCGGGTGCGGCTGCGCTACGGGCGGCTCCGGGCGCTGCGCGGCCACGGCCGCGATCACGTCCGGGTCGTCGAGCGGCACCCGCCGGACGCCCTCGGCGGCCGCGCCCGCGCCCGTCTCGGCGGTGGCGACCAGCAGGGACGCGCCGCTGTCGGCGAGCATGAACGCGAGCCGGTCCGCCGGGTACTCCGGGTCGAGCGGCACGTACGCCGCCCCCGCCTTCCACACGGCGAGCATCGCGACGATCAGGTCGATGCCGCGGGGCAGGCACAGCCCGACGACGGTCTCGGCGCCGGCGCCGAGGTCGCGCAGGTGGCCGGCGAGCCGGTTCGACCGCTCCTCCAGCTCGGCGTAGGTCAGCGACTCGTCCCCGCACAGCACGGCGGGGGTGTCGGGGGCGGCGCCGGCGCGGGCCCGGATGAGGGCGGGCACGGTGTCCGCGGGCACGGGGGCGGCGGTGTCGTTCCAGGTGTCGAGGACGGCGTCGCGTTCGGCGGGGTCCAGCAGGTCGAGCCGGCCGAGCGGCAGGTCGGGATGGGCGGCGATCCGCCCGAGGATCCGCACCAGCCGGTCGGCGAGCGCCTGCACGTCGCGTTCGGCGAACACGTCCGGCCGGTAGCTGATGCGGAAGTCCAGGTCGTCGCCGGGGGCGACGGCGACGGTCAGCGGGTAGTGGGCGGCGTCGCGGCCGCCGGTCATGGCGAGCCGCAGCCCGCCGAGGTCGGGGGCGCGGCCCTCCCCGGCCGGGTAGCTCTCGAACGCCATGAGGGTGTCGAACCCGGCGCCGGGCCCGGCGACCTTCCGGATCTCGGCCAGGCCGAGGTACTGGTGGTCGAGCAGCGCGGACTGCTGCTCCTGGAGCCGGGCGAGCATGTCGGCGACGGTCCGCGCCGGGTCGAGGCGCACCCGGACGGGGACGGTGTTGAGCAGCAGGCCCAGCATGCGCTCCACGCCGGGGATCTCGGCGGGGCGGCCCGCGACGGTCGCGCCGAACACCACGTCGTCGCGTCCGGTGAGGCCGCCCAGCAGGATCGCCCAGGCGGCCTGGGTGACGGTGTTGAGGGTCAGGCCGCGGCTTCGGGCCAGCTCCCGCAGCGTCGCGGTGAGGCGGCTCCCGGCGCGGGCGACGACGGTCTCCGGCAGCACCGGCACGCCGTTGCCCGCGGCGGGGGCGACCAGCGTCGGCTCGTCCACGCCCGCCAGCGCCGCGCCCCACGCCTCGCGCGCCCGGTCCTTGTCCTGGCGGGCCAGCCACGCCAGGTACTCGCGGTAGGGGGTGACGGGCGGCAGGCCGTCGGTGCGGCCGCCCGCGCCGTAGACCGCCCACAGCTCGCCCATCAGGATCGGCAGCGACCAGCCGTCCAGCACGATGTGGTGCAGGGTGATCACCAGCCGGTGCCGGTCGGGTCCCAGCTTGACCAGCAGCAGCCGGAACAGCGGCGGCGCGGACAGGTCGAACCGGCGCAGCCGCTCCTCGGTGACGAGCCGGTCCGCCTCCTGCATCCCCGCGCCGCTGTCGAGGTCGGACAGGTCCACCTCGCGCCACGGCAGGGGGACGCCGCGCATCACGACCTGGACGAGCTGCTCGGCCCCGGCGGGGCGGCGGAACCCGACGCGCAGACCGGCGTGCCGGGCCAGCAGCGCCTCCCACGAGCGGCGCAGCACGGCGGCGTCCAGAGGGCCCTCCAGGTCGACGACCTCCTGCCCGACGTACACGTCGAGGGCGTCGTCGTCGAAAAGGGCGTGGAAGAGCAGGCCCTCCTGCAGCGGAGACAGCGGCCAGACGTCCTCAACTCGCCTCTGCGTCACCATGCGCCCCCTTCAAGTTCGGATTCGAGCTCGTCGATCTGGCCCTGCGCCAGGGTCACCAGCGGGAAGTCGGACGGGGTGTGGCCGCCCGCGTCCGCGCGGTCGGCGTAGGCGGCCAGCCCGGTCAGCATCGCCGCCCACCCCGAGGCCAGAGCGGAGACCGCCGCCTCGGGCAGCAAGTCTTCGGGCCAGGCCACTGTCAAGGCAAGGGTCGGGCCCTCCGGAAGATCGTGGACGACGCCGGAGACCTCCAGCACGTGCCCGGCGGCCATGCGGGGGTCGGCGCCGCCGCCCAGCCCGGTGCGGCCGACGGGCTGCCACGGGCGGTCCGCGCCGCCGTCGTCGCCGGCCGCGGCGAACCGGCCCAGGTAGTTGAAGGCGATCTGCGGTGCGGGCAGCGCCGCGAGCTCGGCGGCGGTGTCCGGGTTGACGTACCGCAGCAGCCCGTAGCCCAGGCCGTCGGACGGCACCGCGCGCAGCTGCTCCTTGACGCGTTTCACCAGGCGGTCGACGGCGGGTCCGCCGGCCCGCACCTCCGCCGGGTCCAGCGTCCCCGGGTCGAGGCGGACGGGGTGGACGCCGGTGAACCAGCCGACCGTCCGCGACAGGTCGAGGGTGTCGGAGATGCGGCCGTGGCCTTCGACGTCGATGAGCACGCCGCCGTCGGCGGGGCCGCCGCGGCCGCGCCGCCACTCCACGAGCGCGGCGGCCAGCGCGGCGAGCAGCACGTCGTCGACGCCCGCGTGGAACGCCGCGGGCACCCGGGTCAGCAGCGCCTCGGTGACGTCGGAGGGCACGGAGGCGTCCACGCGGCGCACCGTGCCGACCAGGTCGCGGGACGGGTCGAGGCGGCGGGCGCCCACCAGCGGGTCCGGGCCGTCCAGCATCGCCTTCCACTTCGGCAGCTCGGCGACGCGCTCCGCGCTGGCGGCCTGCTCGGCGAGGTGCAGGGCCCACTGCCGGTAGGGGACGGGCACGGGCGCCAGGTCCGCGTCCGGCGTGTCATAGGCGGCGGCCAGGTCCGGCAGCAGGATCCGCCAGGACACCCCGTCCACCACGAGGTGGTGGATCAGCCACAGCAGCAGGCCGCCGCCGTCCGGGCCCGTGTCGAACCACACCAGCCGGGTCATCACCCCGGCCTCCGGGTCCAGTCGCGCGGCCTCCTGGCGGGCCCGTTCGGCGACGACGCGTTCCAGGTCGCCGCCGGCCTGCACCCGGTCCAGCACGTCGGCGGCCGCGACGGGCCGTTCCGGGACGACCAGCCGCCGCTCGCCGGGCTCCAGCCGGGCGCTGAGCAGCTCGTGCCGGTCCAGCACGGCCTGCACCGCGCCGGTGAGCCGGGCATGGTCGGCTCCGGCGGGCACCGTCAGCAGCATCGACTGGTAGAACGCGCCCGTCAGGGCCGCCTCGCCCGACCGTTCCGCCGCCAGGTGCAGCACCGGCGTCCACGGGACCGGGCCGGCCGCCGCGACATCGCCGCCGCCGTCGTCCTCGGTCGGGACGGCCACCGCCGCCAGCCCCGCCGGGGTCTGGTGCTCGAACACCTGCCGCGCCGTGATCGCCAGCCCGGCGCGGCGCGCCCCCGCCACCACCAGCATCGACAGGATCGAGTCGCCGCCCAGGGTGAAGAAGCCGTCGTCCGCGCCGACCCGCTCCAGCCCGAGCACCTCGGCGAACAGCTTGCACAGCGTCTCCTCCGCCGGGGTGGCGGGGGCGCGGCCGCCGACCAGCCCGGCGAAGTCCGGGGCGGGCAGCGCGGCCCGGTCCAGCTTGCCGTTGGCGTTCAGCGGCAGCGCCTCCAGCTCGACGACCGCGCCCGGCACCATGTAGGGCGGCAGCCGCCGCGCCGCGAACTCCCGCAGCGCGGCCGTGTCGACCGCGGCGCCGGCGGCCGGGACGACGTAGGCGACGAGCCGGTCGTCCCGCGCCACCACCGCCACCCGGTCCACCGCGTCGTGCCCGGCCAGGACGTGCTCGACCTCGCCGGGTTCGATCCGGTGGCCGCGGATCTTCACCTGCTCGTCGGCGCGGCCCGCGAACACCAGCAGCCCGTCGCGGCTCCACCGGGCCAGGTCGCCGGTCCGGTACATGCGCTCGCCGGGGGCGAACGGGCACGCCACGAACCGCCCGGCCGTCAGGCCCCGCCGGTTCAGGTAGCCGCGCGCCAGGCCCGCGCCCGCCACGTACAGCTCACCGGTCACCCCCGGCGGCACCGGCCGCAGGTACTCGTCCAGCACGAACACCCGGGTGTTGGCGATGGGCCGGCCGATCGACGGGACCCCGCCGACCCAGCCCGCGCCGTCGTCGGCGATGGGGCCGGTGGTGCAGATGACGGTGATCTCGGTCGGGCCGTAGGCGTTCCACAGCCGTTCGCCGCGGCCGAAGCGCCGCGCCAGCTCCTCGGGCATCCGCTCGGACCCCACGACCCAGCGGGCCACGCCGTCGAACCGGTCCGGGTCCAGCTCCCGCACCAGGGACGGGACGAGGCTGACCGCGCCGACGCCCCGCTCGTTCACCATCCGGGTCAGCAGCTCGGGGTCGGCCCGCTCCTCGTCCGAGGCGATCACCAGGGTCGCGCCGGACGCCAGCGCCACCGCCACGTCCAGCACCGACGCGTCGAAGCCGAACGACGCGAACTGCAGCATCGCCACGCCGGGCCCCACGCCCAGCACGGGGCGGAACGCCTCGGCGAGGTTCACCATGCCGCCGTGCCGGGCCAGCACGCCCTTCGGCCGCCCCGTGGTACCCGACGTGTAGATGACATAGGCCAGGCCGTCCGGGCGCGGCCGCGTGCCGACGGGTTCCGCGGACCGGCCCGCGACCAGCTCGTCCAGCGACTCGACGACCAGGGCCGCGCCGCTGTCGGCGAGGATGAACTCCTGCCGGTCGGCGGGGTGTTCGGGGTCGAGCGGCACGTACGCGGCGCCCGCCTTCCACACGCCGACCATGGCGACGATCGCGTCGATCCCGCGCGGCATGCGCAGGGCGACCACGGACTCGGCGCCGATCCCGGCGTCCAGCAGGTGGCGGGCGAGCCGGTTCGACCGCTCCTCCAGCCCGGCGTAGGTGAGGGCGGCGTCGCCGCACCGCAGCGCGACCGCGTCGGGCGTCCGCTCCGCCCAGCCGGTGATGAGCTCCGGCAGCGTCGCCTCGGGGACGGCCCGCGCGGTGTCGTTCCAGTCGGCGAGCACGGACCGCCGTTCGGCCTCGTCCAGCAGTTCGACGGCGGCGACGTCGATGTCCGGGTCGGCGGCGACCTGCTCCAGCACGCGGATCAGCCGCTCGGCGATCCCGCGCGCGGTGGCCTCGTCGAACAGGTCGGTCGCGTAGAGCAGCCCGCCCTGCAGCCCGGCCGGTGCGCCGTCGGCGTCGCGGCTCTCGGTGAGGCTGACCGACAGGTCGAATTTGGCCGCCTCGGCGTCGGGCCGCACCGGCCGCACGCTCACGCCGGGCAGCTCCCACCGGGCGGGCGGCAGGTTCTCGATCGACAGGGTCACCTGGAACAGCGGGTGGCGCGACAGCGAGCGGGACGGGCTGAGGTCGTCCACCAGCCGTTCGAACGGCACGTCCTGGTGGGCGAGGGCGGCCAGGTCGGTCTCCCGGACGCGCCGGACCAGTTCGGTGAACCTCGGGTTCCCGCCGACGTCGGTGCGCAGCACCAGCGTGTTCAGGAAGTACCCCACCAGGTCTTCCAGCGCCGCGTCGCCCCGCCCCGCCACGGTGGTGCCGATCGGGATGTCGGTGCCCGCGCCGAGCCGGGACAGCAGCACGGCCAGCGCCGACTGCACCACCATGAACACCGTCGAGCCGGTGCGCCGGGCCAGCTCCGCCAGCCGGGCGTGCACGGCCGCCGGAACCGCGAGGGGCACCACGGCGCCCTGGAACGACGGGACGGGCGGGCGGGGCCGGTCGGTCGGCAGCGCCAGCTCTTCGGGCAGCCCGGCGAGCGCGTCGCGCCAGTAGGCGAGCTGGGAGCTGATCGCGCTGCCGGGGTCGTCGAGTTCGCCGAGGAGCTCGCGCTGCCAGATGGCGAAGTCGGCGTACTGGACGGGCAGCGGCGCCCAGTCCGGTTCGCGGCCCTCCAGCCGGGCCGCGTAGGCGACGGCCAGGTCGCGGGCCAGGACGCCCATCGACCAGCCGTCCACCGCGATGTGGTGGGCGGTCACCACGAGGATGTACTCCCCGTCGCCGAGCACGAGCAGGTCGGCCCGCCACGGCAGCTCGGCGGCGACGTCGAAGCCCCGCCCGGTCACCTCGGCGATCACGGCGGACGGGTCGTCCCCGGTGATGCGGGTGACGGTCAGCGGCGGGTGCGCGGCCGGACCGGTGAGGATCTTCTGCTGCGGCAGCACCGCGGTCTCGGGGTAGACGGTGCGGAGGGTCTCGTGCCGGTCGGCCACGTCCGCCAGGGCGGCTTCCAG
The DNA here is from genome assembly GCF_039539665.1 of Actinomadura keratinilytica. Taxonomy (NCBI): domain Bacteria; kingdom Bacillati; phylum Actinomycetota; class Actinomycetes; order Streptosporangiales; family Thermomonosporaceae; genus Actinomadura; species Actinomadura keratinilytica. Next base: position 298 of record NZ_BAABDO010000155.1, on the reverse strand, counting down.
GACGTCCGGGTCCAGATCGCCGGAGAGCCGCAGCGCCAGGGGCACGTTGTAGGCGGCGCCGGAGCCTTCCTCTTCGAGGCGGTTGAGGAACCACATGCGCTGCTGCCCGTAGGACAGCGGCAGGATCTGCGGCCGGGGCCGGGGAGCCAGCGCCGGCCGGGCCACGGCCGAGCTCTCGGTGACCGCCTCGGCGAGTCCGGCGACGGTGGGGTCGGTGAACAGGGTCCGGATGCCGATCTCGGTGTCGAACACCGCCCGGATCCGGGCGATGAGCCGCATCGCCAGCAGCGAGTCACCG
>NZ_BAABDO010000154.1:0-12994 GCF_039539665.1 Actinomadura keratinilytica | reverse complement strand
GCCGTCGAACCGGGCGCGCCCGCCGGGCGCGGGCACCGGCTCGGCGCGCCTGTCCCGGCCGGGCCGGCGGTTCACGACCGCACCGCCGGGTGCTCCGCCGCCGGCACGGGGACGGGGCGGGCGGGGCGGTCCCTGCGGGGCAGCAGCGGCACCTCGCAGGCGGTGCGCAGCATGGGCGGCACCGGGGTGCGCAGGCCGATCGCGATGTCCTCCCACAGGCGGGTGCCGCCGTCCAGGAACCGCAGCAGACGCGCCGTCGGCGTGTTCTCGAACAGGCCGGTGAAGAACCGCGCGCCGTCGACCCGCTCCCGCAGCAGAAGCCTCAGCAGCACCGCGTCCATCGCGCGGGCGCGCGCCGAGTACGGCGCGGGCGGCACGGGCACGGCCCCGCGCCGGTAGGCGGCGGCGATGGCCCGGCTCTGCCGCTGCACCGCGGCGAACGTGTAGCCGGTGGCGGGGCGCGTCGCGCCCCCGGCCGTGCCGATACGGAACACCGAACGCCCCACCCGGCGCGGGAACACGGCGTCGGTCATGGGGATCACGCCCTGCTCGCACCCGTGGACCCGCGCGGAGCCGAGCCCCAGCACCTCGCGCGTGTAGTGCCGCAGCCGCCGCTCGTAGGCGTCCCGGGTCAGCGGGGCGGGGGAGAACTCGGTGTACTCCACCAGCGCCTCGTCCGGGCCGGTCGGGAGCACGTAGCCGAACGAGACCCCGTGGCGCGGCTGCGGGGTCCGGAAGTCCATCAGCAGGGCGACGTCGGGGTCGAAGGCGGGCGCCTCGGTGCGCAGGAACCAGCCGCGGAAGTGCTGCAGCAGGGTGCTGCGGGCCCGCGGCAGCTCGCGCGGCGGGCGCGAGTCGAACACCCAGCGGGCCCGCAGCGTCACCCGCCGCCCGCCGTCGGCGGTGCCGGAGACCTCGGCGCCGCCGCGGACGTCGCGCACCGTGTCGACGTCGGCGTGCACCGTCCGCACCCCGCCGCGCCGGGCGAGCCGGCGCTCCACCAGCTCCCGGAAGGCGGTCGAGCGGATCATCTTGTAGCGGTAGGGCGCCGGCCGGTGCACGCTCCCGGAGCCGTCGCGGCCCACCACGCGTAGCCACCGCCAGGACGCGGCGACGGCGTCCTCGAACTCGCCGTCGCCCTCCTCCCAGAAGCACCAGGTGCGTTCGGGCGGGCGCAACGCCGCGTCGAGCGCCTCCACGAGCGTCACCGCGGGCGGCTCCCCCGGACCGTCCGCCCCTGCGAGGTGGTGGGCCAGCGACAGACCGGCCGCCCCCGCACCGACGATGATCACATCCGACTGCTCCATGCCCCCTCCCCGCCGTCGCCCGCGTCCTCCCCGAACAGGCGGCCGTTACACCCGCCGCCGAACCCCGCCGCGCCCCCGCGACCCGCGCGGCGGAGCCGATCCGGCCGACCGCCGACCGCCGCGCGAACGGGTTTTCAGCACATTCTTAGTTTCCTTTCAGACCGCTTATAGACCGGCCACAGCGGAGTCATAGGAATGGCTGGTTTCGTTCTTTGGTGTCAGGGCCGAACGGCCGGACGACAAAGAACGGGGGTTCTCGCATGAGCTTCCAGAAGATTGTCCCGGGGGCCGGCGGAGGACAGCCATGGCCGAGACCGCGTTACCGCAGGTACCGCAGGTTCTACCGGCGGCGCCGTCCGTACTACCGCAGGCGTCGGTGCTACTGGTACTAGGCCGGCCGCGCCGGTGAACGGCTGACCTGAGCAGAGCCGGGCGGGTTCATGGCCCGCCGGGCTCTTCTCGTGCGGGAGGGAGGGAAGCGTGCCGCTGCTGGCGGTTTCCGATGAGGTGCGGTCGGTGGCGGCCGCGTTCCGGCGTTTTTGGCCCTACACGCGCGGCGACCGCCGCTGGCTGCTGTTCAGCGGCGTCTGCGCGGTCGCCGCGGCGGCGTGCGAGGTCGCCGCGATCTGGCTGTTCGGAGTCATCACCGACCAGGCGCTGGCGGCGCGGGACCTGGACGCGTTCTGGCGGCCCGCGCTGTACTGGCTCGGGCTGGCGCTGGCGTCGGCGCTGGTGAGCTTCGGCGGCGAGTACACCACGGCGCTGGCGGGGGAGCGGTTCCTGCTGCGGCTGCGCGACGGGGTGTTCGCCCACATCCAGCGGATGTCGCCCGACTTCTTCGACCGGCGCCGCCTCGGCGACCTGATGGCCCGGCTCACCGACGACATCGAGGCGATCGAGGAGCTGGTGGCCTCCGGCCTGGTGCAGGCGGTGACGGCGCTGGTCAGCGTCGTGTTCTTCGCGGGTGCGGCGCTGTACGTGCGGTGGGACCTGGCGCTGGTGGCCTGCGCGCTGGTGCCGCTGTTCGTCGTCACGGCCAAGGTGTTCGCGGCGCGGCTGCACGCGGCGGCGGCCCGGGAGCGCGCCAGCAACGGCGTGATGAACAGCATCGTCGAGGAGGGCCTGGCCAACCAGGCACTGGTGCAGTCGTGCAACCGGCAGGACGCCGAGGCGACCCGGCTGCACCGCGAGGGCCGCCGCTGGATGGCCGCCAAGATGGCCGAGGCGCGGCTGACCGCGTCCTACGGGCCGCTGATCGAGGTGCTGGAGACGGTGTGCGTGCTGGTGGTGCTCGGCATGGGCGCCTGGGAGCTGTCGCGCGACCGCCTCACTCTCGGCGGGCTGCTGGCGTTCGCCGCGTACCTGGGCTACCTGTACCCGCAGATCCAGTCGCTGGGCCGGCTGGCGCTCACCGCGGGCGAGGCGGCGGCGGGCGCGGACCGCGTCCTGCAGGTGTTCGACACCCGCCCGGAGATCACCGACCGGCCGTCCGCGCGGCCGCGGGCGGCGGCGCGGGGCGGGGTCGCCTTCGACGCCGTCACCTTCGGCTATCCGGGCACGGGCCGGACGGTGCTGGACGGGCTGACGTTCCGGACGCGCCCCGGCGACCTGGTGCTGGTGACCGGACCGAGCGGCAGCGGCAAGTCCACGATCGCCAAGCTGCTGCTGCGCTTCCACGACCCGGTGGCGGGCGGCATCCGCCTGGACGGCGTGCCCATCCGCGACCTGACCCTGCACGCCCTGCGCGCGAGCGTCACCCTGCTGGCGCAGGAGAGCCTGCTGTTCTCCGGGACGGTGCGCGACAACATCGCCTACGGGCGGCCCGGCGCGAGCGACGCCGACGTCGTGGCGGCGGCCAAGGCGGCCGACGCGCACGACTTCATCACCGCCCTGCCGCAGGGCTACGACACGCCGGTGGGGCAGCGCGGGCGGCTGCTGTCGGGCGGGCAGCGGCAGCGCATCGCGATCGCCCGCGCGATGATCCGCAACACCCCGGTGGTCATCCTGGACGAGCCGACCACCGGCCTGGACGAGGCCGCCGCCCGCCGCATCCTGGCCCCGCTGCGCCGCCTCATGGAGGGCCGCACCACCATCCTGATCACCCATGACCCGCATCTGGCGCCGCGTCCCGACCAGATCATCGACCTGGGCGTCGCGTCCCCGCACGTGCTCGGCAACGGCCGTGCGGACCTCGGCGGGTCGGCGGCGTCGCCCACCACGCACTGGTGACGGGGGCCCCGGGTTACAGCGGGCTTTCGCGCAGCGTGTAGCCGACGCCGCGCACCGTCTGGATCAGCCGGGGCTCGCCGCCCTCCTCGGTCTTGCGCCGCAGGTACCCGATGTACACGTGCAGGGAGTTGGAGTTGCGGCCGAAGTCGCAGCCCCAGACCTCCTCCTGCAGCCAGCCGCGCTCCAGCACCCGCCGCGGACGCCGCAGCAGCATCTCCAGCAGGGTGAACTCGGTGGGCGACAGCGTGAGCCGGCGCATCCCCCGCCACACCTCGCGGGTCGCCACGTTCATGGTCAGGTCGGCGAACCGCAGCACCTCGCCGTCGCCGCCGGTGACCTCGCCGCGCGCGCGGCGGATCAGGGCGCGCAGCCGGGCCAGCAGCTCCTCCAGCGCGAACGGCTTGCACAGGTAGTCGTCGGCGCCCGCGTCCAGCCCGGCCACCCGGTCGGCGACCTCGGTGCGCGCGGTGAGCATCAGCACCGGCATGTCGTGGCCGCGGCCGCGCATCATCCGGCACGCGCCGAAGCCGTCGAGGCCGGGCAGCACCACGTCCAGGACGACGGCGTCCGGGGCACCGTCCTCCAGGGCGGCCAGCGCCTCGATGCCGTCCCCGGCCAGGGCGACCTCGTAGCCGTGGAAACGCAGGACGTGGTCGAGCGCGGAGCGCACCGCCGGGTCGTCGTCGACCACCAGGATCCGTGCCCGCTCAGGGTCCCCCATAGCGTCGAGCGTAAGGAGAAAATGGTCAGATTCCGGTCAGCGGCGGATGAGATTCACCTGACGAATTGTCGTGAACGATCTGCTAATGGTGGGGTTTCTGGCGTTTTGTGGGATGCAGTACGCGGTCGAGGCGCACGGCGGCGTAGCCGAGGACCGACAGGCCCAGCACGGCCCCCAGCTGCCCGGCGGTCAGCGGCTCGGTGCCGAGCAGCCCGCGCAGCGCCGGCAGGTAGAGCCCGGCCAGCTGCAGCCCCAGGGCGGCCGCGACGGCGACGAGCAGCATCGGATTGCCGCGCGACCCCGGCCGGGAGCGGGACCCGATCGCCGCCGCGAGCTGCGTGGCGCCGAGGGCGAGGAACGCCATGCTCTGCCAGGGCCGCCCGGTGTGGTACGCCCAGGCGGCCACCCCCAGGGTGACCGCGGTGAGCACGAACGCGATGCGCAGCACGCGCTGCCACAGCCCGGCGCCCACGATGCTCTCCGAGGGCGGACGCGGCGGCCGGTCCATGGCGCCGCGCTCGACGGGCTCGCCGCCCAGGGCGACGCCCGGCAGCCCGTGGGTGAGCAGGTTGATCCACAGGATCTGCGCGGGCAGCAGCGGCAGCGCCGGCCCGATGGCCGGCCCGAGCAGCATGACGGCGATCTCCGCGGCCCCGCCGGACAGCCCGTAGACCAAAAAGCGCCGGATGTTGCCGTAGACGCGGCGGCCCTCCTCGGTCGCGGCGACCACGGTGCCCAGGTCGTCGTCGGCCAGCACCAGGTCGGCGGCCTGGCGGGCGACCTCGGTGCCGCGCCGGCCCATGGCCACGCCGATGTCGGCGCGGCGCAGCGCGGGCCCGTCGTTGACCCCGTCCCCGGTCATCGCGACCACCTCGCCGCGCTCGCGCATGGCCTGGATGATGTCCAGCTTCTGCGCGGGGGTGGCGCGGGCGAACACCGCCGTGCCGGGGTCGGCGGCCGCGTTCGGGGCGCGGCAGTCGGCGACCGGGTCGTCCGGGCCGATGACGCCCAGCTCGGCGGCGATGGCGCGGGCGGTGCCGGGGTGGTCGCCGGTGATGAGCACCGGCCGGATCCCCGCGCGGCGGCAGGCGGCGATGGTCCCGGCGGCCGCCGCGCGGGGCGGGTCGACGATCGCCACCAGCCCGAGCAGGTGCAGCCCCCGCTCCAGGTCCTCGCCGGGACCGGGGGCGGACGGCCGGACGGCCGCGGCGACCGCGAGCACGCGGAAACCGTCGCGGGCCAGCTCGTCGGCGCGGGCGGCGGCGCGGGCCACCAGCCGCGGATCGTCCGCCAGCACCGCGCCGCCGAGCATCGCCTCCGGCGCCCCCTTGCAGACGACGCGCAGACTCCCGTCCGGCAGCCGGTGCACGGTGGACATGCGCTTGCGGTCGCTGTCGAACGGCCGTTCGTCCACACGCGGGCAGCGTTCGTGCAGCTCGCGGCGGTCGATGCCGAGCTTGGCGGCCGCGGCGAGCAGGGCGGCCTCGGTCGGGTCGCCCAGCGCCGTCCACTCCCCGCCCGCGTCCCCGGGAGGCGACAGCCGCGCGTCGTTGCACAGCACCGCGGCCGTCAGCAGCTCGGTCATCCCGTACGGGTCGGGGCCGTCGAGCGTGCGGCCGGCCACGTCGATCCGGCCGTCCGGGGCGTAGCCGGAGCCGGTGACGGCGGCCTCCGCGGCCGGCGTCCACAGGCGGCGCGCGACCATCCGGCCCTCGGTGAGCGTGCCGGTCTTGTCGGTGGCGAGCACCGTGACCGACCCCAGCGTCTCCACCGCCGACAGCCCCCGGATCAGGGCGTGCCGCGCGGCCATCCGGCGGGCGCCCAGGGCCAGGCCGAGCGTCACCACGGCGGGCAGCGACTCGGGGACGGCCGCCACCACCAGGCTGATCGCGGTGACCACCATCAGCTCGACCGGCTGCCCCCGCACCAGCCCGAGCGCCAGCACCACCGCGCACAGGAAGACCGCGACACCGGCCAGCATCCGGCCGACGCCGGCCAGGCGCCGCTGCAGCGGTGTCAGGCCGGCGCCGTCGCCCAGCATCGCCGCGATCCGCCCCGTCGTGCTCGCCGCACCCGTCGCGGTGACCACGGCGCGTCCCCGGCCCTTGACCACCACCGTGCCCGCCGATACCGCCGACTCCTCGGGGACGGCGGTGTCGGCCGGGCCGAGCGCGGCCGCCGCCGTCTTGTGCACCGGGACCGACTCCCCGGTCAGGGCGGACTCGTCCACCGTCAGCGCCGCCGCCTCCACGACCGCGGCGTCGGCCGCGACGATGTCCCCCTCGGCCAGCACGAGCAGGTCGCCGACCACGACGTCGGCGGCGGGGACCTGCAGCTGCGTCCCGTCCCGGACCACCCGCGCGGTCGGCGCGGTCAGCTCCGACAGCGCGCTGATCGCCCGGTCGGCGCGGATCTCCTGGCCCACCCCGACCGCGGTGTTCACCACGACCACCAGCAGGATCACGGCCATGTCGGTCCAGTCGCCGGTGGCGAGGGTCAGTGCGGCCGCCGCCAGCAGCACCAGGATCAGCGGGTCGCGCAGCTGCGACAGCACCCGCCGCCACGCCGGCACCGGCGGACGCGACGGCAGGACGTTCGGCCCGTCGCGCCGCAGCCGCAGCGCCGCGTCCGCCGGCGACAGGCCCTCAAGGGCCGTCGAGGTGTCCTCGCGCCGCATCACGAACCCCCACCCGTCCCGCCGGCCGGGCCGCGCGACCGGCGCGGCCAGCCTCCAGTCTCGGCGGGCCCCTGCCGCGCGCCCAGGGGCGAAGGTCCCGCCCGCCCGAGACGCCATGCCCCGCCCGGGATGACCTTGGGGACCTCGCTACCGGCTCTTTGTCGCCGCCTGCGGATCGGTGCCCGATGCCCGGGTACATCCTGCCTGCCGCCCCGAGCAGCGCAGGCGCTCACGGCGGGGGCGTGACCGGCGGCCGCTGCGGCCGTGCGCCGAGAGGTGGACGGGATGGGACTGCCAGGCGAAGAGCGGACCGTACTGAGGCGGATCGACGCGGAGCTGGAACGCGACGATCCGCGGCTCGCCCGGCGGCTGAGAACCTTCACCTGCGCCGACGGGGCGGCCGTGTCGTGGCGTCCGCCGCGGGTCGCGGTGGCCGTGGCGGCCTCGGTCGCCGCGGTGGCGGTGTTCCTGGTCGTCATGGTGGCCGTCCTGGCCGCACGCCACCCCTGCTCGCCGCGCATTGGAGCGGCCACCGCGGACGAGCGCGCGCACGGGCCCCGGCCCGCCGCCCGGACCGGGGCGAGGCCGTGTTGACCGCGCGACCCGCCGGCCGCCGGGCCGTCTCCGCGCCGCCGGGCCGCCCATCGGACGCGCGAGGCGCCCTGTGACCGACGTACGCGACCGGGCCGAGACCACGCCGCCGGCCGCCGTGCCCGCCCCGCGCGGCCGGGTGGTGGACTGGCTGACCACCACCGACCACAAGAAGGTCGGCTACCTGTACCTCGTCGCCTCGTTCTGCTTCTTCCTGGTGGCCGGGCTGATGGCGATGCTGGTCCGCGGGGAGCTGGCCCACCCCGGACTGCAGGTGACGCGCGCCGAGCAGTACAACCAGCTGGTCACCATGCACGGCACGGTCATGATGTTCTTCTTCGCCACCCCGCTGTTCGCCGGGTTCGCCAACGTGATCATGCCGCTGCAGATCGGCGCGCCGGACGTGGCCTTCCCCCGGCTCAACGCGCTCAGCTTCTGGCTGTTCCTGTGCGGCGGGCTCATCGCCCTCGGCGGATTCGCGACCGGCCAGGGCGCCGCGAGCTTCGGCTGGTACGCCTACGCGCCGCTGACCCTGGACACCTACTCCCCGGAGACCGGCGGCGACCTGTGGATCGCCGGACTGCTCATGTCCGGGGTCGGCACGATCCTGGGCGCGGTCAACTTCATCACCACCATCGCGGGGATGCGCGCGCCGGGCATGACCATGTTCCGGATGCCGATCTTCACCTGGAACGTGCTGTTCACCTCGATCCTGGTCATCCTGGCGTTCCCCGTGCTGGCGGCCGCGCTGGCCGCACTGTGGGCCGACCGCGAGCTCGGCTCGCACATCTACGACCCCGGCACCGGCGGCGCGCTGCTGTGGCAGCACCTGTTCTGGTTCTTCGGGCACCCGGAGGTCTACATCGTCGCGCTGCCGTTCTTCGGCATCATCACCGAGGTCATCCCGGTCTTCGCCCGCAAACCCCTGTTCGGCTACGTCGGCATGGTGTTCGCCAGCATCGCCATCACCGGCCTGTCGATGACGGTGTGGGCGCACCACATGTTCGTCACCGGGCGGGTGCTGCTGCCGTTCTTCTCCTTCCTGACCTTCCTCATCGCCGTCCCCACCGGGATCAAGTTCTTCAACTGGACCGGCACGCTGTGGCGCGGGCAGCTGGACCTCAGGTCGCCGATGCTGTGGTCGATCGGGTTCCTGGTCACCTTCCTGTTCGGCGGCCTGACCGGGGTCATCCTCGGATCGCCGCCGCTGGACTTCCAGCTCAACGACTCCTACTTCGTGGTGGCGCACTTCCACTACGTGCTGTTCGGCACCGTGGTGTTCGCGATGTTCGCCGGGTTCGCCTTCTGGTGGCCGAAGATGACGGGACGGATGCTGGACGAACGGCTGTCGAAGATCCAGTTCTGGATGCTGTTCGTCGGCTTCCACACGACCTTCCTCGTCCAGCACTGGCTCGGAGCCGGGGGCATGCCGCGCCGCTACCCCGACTACGCCGACGAGTTCACCGCCCTCAACCTGGTCTCCTCGGCCGGGGCGGCGCTGCTGGGGCTGTCCATCCTGCCGTTCCTCTACAACGTCTGGCGCACCGCCCGCAGGGCCCCGCGGGTCGTCGCCGACGACCCGTGGGGCTACGGCAACTCGCTGGAGTGGGCCACGCCCTGCCCGATTCCGCGGCACAACTTCACGGCCATCCCCGCCATCCGCTCCGAACGCCCGGCCTTCGACCTGCACCACCCCCACCTCGGCCAGGGGAGGCTCCGCGCCCGCGCCTCGCGTGAGCGCACCACCCCGTGACCGGCGCGGGCCGGCGGCCGGCCGCGCCCGCCCCGTTCCCGCGGCACGGTGCGAGGCGGGAGGGGAAAGGCCGCCGCGGTCGCAGTGAAACCGGATGCTCTTGGCGCGCGCGGATGCGGCGATGACACCAATCCTGCGGACCGCCGGACAAAAGGCCCGCGGGGCACTTCGCTTTACTCTTTCTTGGGAATCTGTGACGTTTTCATGGTTGACCTGTCAGCGCCCGTCCGTCGCCGTTCACGCAGGTCGCCGGGCCCCGTGGAGAGGGGGGCGGAGCCCGGCCGACGGGCCCGGGGGAGAGGCGGGAAAGCGGCACGCGGCAGGTTTATGGGGGCGTTCTTCGGATAGACCGAAAACGCCCTGCATCTCCGATTAGAGGAGGGGCCATGACACATGAGAGAGAACCCGCTCGCCATGGCGTACCGGTCGGCGAGCGCCGCGGGCCGGAGGAGTTCACCGAGGAGCACGCCCTGTGGGAGGACCGCACCCGCGTCTTCCTGCAGCCGGTGGCGGCCCCCTCCATCCTGGGGCTGTTCGGCCTCGCCGCCGCCCTGATGATGGTGGGCGCCTGGATGGCTGGCTGGTACGGCAGCGGCGTGACGCCCCTCATCCTGTTCCCGTTCGTGCTCATGTTCGGCGGGCTCGCGCAGTTCCTCGCCGGAATGTGGTCCTACCGGGCGCGCGACGGGCTCGCCACCGCCGTGCACGGCACCTGGGGCGCGTTCTGGCTGGGGTTCGGCCTGCTGTACATGCTCGCCGCGATGGGCTCCTACCCGGTGGTGCTGACCCCGGTGGTCGGCCAGGCCAACGCCGGCTTCGGGTTCTGGTTCGTGGCCCTCTGCGTGATCACCGGGCTGACCGCGCTGGCGGCGCTCGGCCGCAACATGGGGATGGCGGCGCTGCTGATCGTGCTGTCGGTGGGCGCCGGGTTCACCGCGGCCGGCTTCTGGTCCGGCGCCACCTGGCCGGTGCGCATCGGCGGCTGGCTGTTCGTCGTCTCCTCCGTGCTCGCCCTGTACGCGGCGGCGGCCATGCTGATGGAGGACACCTTCGGCAGGACGCTCCTCCCGATGGGCAAGGTCCGCGCCGCGGCCGGGCTCACCGGCCGCCGCGCCCACCGGCCGCTGGAGTACCCCTACGGTCAGCCGGGAGTCAGGATCGGGCAGTGATCCGGCCGCCGGACGAGGCGGGAGCCCGCGCCGCCGGCCGGCCCTCGGCGCCGGCCGGCTCCGGGGACGGGGCTCCCGCTGGCCGCCGGCCGCCCCGGCCTGACCGCGCCACGCCCGGCCTGCGCCCGCGGGCCCCGCGGCCCGAACGCCAAGCCGGGGTCAAACGCTCCTCTATTCGTGCCATACCCTTGGGTTTTGTCCCGAGCACGGCATCTGACGGAGGAGCGATGTCAATCGCGGCACGATACTGGCGGCGGATGGTCCGCGCCTACCATCTCGCCTGCGCCCGCGACGACGCCGCGGCGCACGGCGTCTCGGTCCCGAGCGGGGTGTGGGTCTGCCACGTCTGCGAGCTTCCCGTGCTGAAGATGACCACGCTGGTGCGGCACGTGCGCTCCGAGCACGTCCTTTGACCGGAGCACCCGGACGGGCCGGTCAGCTCCCGCCCCGCGGGAGCGGCGGCCAGGGCGCTCCCCACTCGGTCTTGCGGGCGGCCCGGTAGGCCTCGCCCTGCCGCTTGGAGACCGTGGCGTCCGCCATCCCGTCCGCCTCCGTGCACAACCGCAGCGACACCAGGCCCTTGCGCCGGACGGGGCGCCGCACGACCCGCCCGGCGGCCCGCGCCCGGGCGCCCCTGGCCGCCGCGACATAGCAGAACTTCTCGTCCTCGAACCCCAGGGTGCCGACCTTGATCCTGCGGTGCAGGGCCGTCCTGTTCAGCCGCTCGGCGAAATGGCACCAGTCCTGGCCCCGGGGGACGGGGCAGGCGCGGTCGTGCGGGCACGGCGCCACCACCGACAGCCCCAGCTCGATGAGCAGGTCGCGGGCCGCCGCGATGCGCTCGTAGCCCGCGGGGGTGCCCGGCTCGACCAGGACGACCAGCCCGCTGCCCGCCGCCAGCGAGCGCACCGCGTCCGCGCGCACCTGCGGCGGGAGCTCGCCGAGCACGTACGCCATGGTGACCAGGTCGGCGGCGGGCCTGCGCACCGGCCCGGCGATCACCGTGCGCCGCCAGCGCGCGTCCCGCACCGCGGGCGAGTCCGCCCGCCCGGCCAGCCGCCGCCCGAAGGAGATCGCCTCGGGCGCCTGCTCCAGCACGGTGGTCTCCGCGATGGACGGCCACACCTCGGCGGCGGCCCACACCGCCGCCCCGGTGCCCGCGCCGACGTCCACGTGCGTGCGAGGGGAGAACCCGGGCAGCAGCTCCGCGCTGCGCTCCAGCGCGGCGACCACCGCGGCGTAGGTGGCGGGCATCCGGTACGCGGCGTACGCGGCGACGTCGGCCGCGGAGGCGAGCACCATGCGCTCGGCGGGGTCGAACCCGTCGCGGTACCGGTGGATGAGCTTCTGGACCGACCTGCTCAGCGCCGCCGGGTCGGCCCCGCTGAGCGCCTCGTCCAGTGCGGCGCTCAGGTCGCCGGGCAGCTCGGCCATGCGCGTGATGATGCCAGCCGCCCGGCCGCGTTGTCGAACCGCCCGAAGGCCGCGCCCCGCCGCGGAACCGGAGGTCGCGCCGCGCTCAGGTGGCCTGGCACGGCGCGGACACGAGGGTGTCCCGCGAGACGCAGGGGGCGGCGCCCGCCTGCCGGAGGATCCGGCGCGCCTGGTCGCTCGCCATGAACGTCAGGAACGCCGAGGCGGGGCTGTCGTTCGGCGGCGCCCCGTAGGTGTAGAAGACCTCGGGCGCGGCGAACGGGTAGCGGTTCGCCGCGGCGGAGGCGGCGTCCGCCCTCCGGCCGTCCAGGGCGAGGATCCGCACGTTCGGATAGCGGCGGCCGTCCGCGGCGACGTGCAACTCGGCGTAGCCGATCGCGCCGGGCAGCCGGTTGACGGTCTCCAGCACCTGGTTCTGGCTGCTGCGCTCGCAGCGGATCACCCGGGCGGCGGCGCGGATCTCGTCCTTGCGCCGGCAGTCCCGGGACGACAGCTCCGGCTCCGGCTGCCGCAGCACCTGCTCCTCGAAGATCGTCCGGGTGCCCGAGCCCTCGGTCCGGCTGACCATGCGGATCGGCACGTCGGCGCCGCCCCGGAACCGGCTCCAGCCGGTCGGGCCGCCGTCGCTGTAGACGGACCGCAGCTCCTCCACGGTCAGGCCGGTCACGTTCGCGTCCTTGTGGACGACGACGGCGAAGGCGACCAGGGTGACCGGGAAGCCGCGGAACCCGCGCGCGCGGATCTCGTCGGAGTCGGGTTCGAGGTGCCCGTCGTGCATGGCGATCGTCGAGGCCGCGTTCTCGGGGGTCAGCGCGCGCACCCCCTCGTTGGAGCCGATGGGCTCCACCTCGATCCGCGCGTCCTCGCACAGGGCCTCATAGCCCCGGCGGATCGCGTCGGCCGTCTTCTCGAAGGCGGTGGAGCCCACCAGGTGCAGCGTGCCGCGGAAGCAGAAGGAACGCTCCACCGCGTCGCCGCCCGCGCCCATGGCCCGCCCGGCTCCGACGCCGCCCGCGAACAGCAGCGCGGCGACGGCCGCCGACAGCGACCGCCGCTCGCGGGGATCCCACCACCTGCGGCCGGGCCGCGCCCCGCCGGCCGGCGGGGCGGGCC
>NZ_BAABDO010000153.1:0-13192 GCF_039539665.1 Actinomadura keratinilytica | reverse complement strand
TGGGCGGGGCCGCGGGTTCCGGTGGGGCCGCTGCGGCGGGCGCCTCGGCCGCGGGCACGTCGGCGGGGTCGGCGGCGGGTCCGACCGCGGGCTCGGCGGCAGGAGGCTCGGCCGGGGGACCGGCGGGCTCCTCGGCCTGCGGCTCCTCGGCCGCGGCCGCGGGCTCGGGCTCCGCCGGTTCCGGTTCGTCCTTCGGCGTGCCGGCCTGCGCGGCCGCGGCCTCTTCCGGCCGGGGCGCCTGTTCGGCCTGCTGCGCCTCGGCCTCGCCGTCGCCGGCCTCGGCTCCGGCAGCCGCCTCCGCGGCGTTCTCAGCGGTGTTCTCAGCGGCGTCCGCGGCCTCGGCGGGCCGGGACTCCGCCTCGGCGGGCTGCGGTTCGGCCTCGGCGGCCTCGTCCGCCGCCTCGTCGGTCTCCGCGGCGTCCTTTGCGGCGTCCTTTGCGGCGTCGTCGTCGGCCGCGGAGTCTGCGGCGTTCTCGGCGGCCTCGGCGGTCTCCTCGGCCCCGTCGGCGGGCCGCTCCTCCGGCTGCTCGGCGGCGGCCTCGGGCGCCTCCCCGTCGGCGGCCGCCCCGTCCTCCCGCGGCTCCTGCGGCTCCTCGGGAGCGTCCTGGGCGGGCGCGGAGGACGCGGGGGCGGCCTCGTCCGGCGCCGACGCGGCGGGCTCCTCGCGCGGCGGCGGAACCGGCGCCTCGGGCAGCGACAGCGGCTGCGGACGCGGTTCGACGATCCGCGTCGGCGCGGCCCGCAGCGGCGGCTCGGCGGGCGGCTCGTACCCGGCGGGGATGCCGCGCGCCGCCGGGCCGGGCAGCGGCGCCGGTCCGATGCCGAACGGGCGCGCATCGCTGACGACCTTCATCGCGGGCCGGCGCGGCACCAGCGGCGTGACGGTGTCGCCGAGCGAGTCGTCCTCGTCGTCCCAGTCCACGGCGGTCAGCCGCGCGGCGACCTCGTCCAGCGGCGACACGTGCCGGCGGCGCGGGTCGAACACCCACTCGGCGGCGTGCGGACGGCCGTTCTCGAAGAACGACAGGCGCACCCGCCAGGTGTTGTCCTCGCACTTCCAGGAGTCCCACTCGACGTCCTCGAGGTCCACCCCGCCCCGGCCCAGGCGCTCCTCCACGGTCTCGCCGAGCGGCGGCCCGGGAGTGGAGTCGCCCGGCCGGCGCACCGCGACCCGCTGCGCCTGCTGCGCCATGTACTCGCGCTCCTGCAGGACCGGACCCTCGAACCAGCGGACGCGCTCCACCGGGATTCCGGCGGACTCTGCGATCTCCTCCGCCGTCTCGCCGGACCGGATGCGAGCCTGGATCTCCTTGGGACGCAAGGGACTCTCCACTTCGATCTCGAACTGGCCGAGGCGGGAGAAGTGCCCACGGACCGCTGCACGCAGCCGATCGTCGACGGGCAGGGTGAACCGGGTGCCTCGGCCCGCGGTGGCCAGGACGAGGTACGTACCGTCCTCGCTGACCGCGACGAGGCGCAGCTCCTGCATGCGTGTCCTTCCTGCCCTTCCTGACGGCACTGAGGGCGCATGCGTGCCCTTCCCCCCGGAATCCCGAGTCTCTCTTTCGGACACACCTGCTGCCAGCACCGTACCCGGCATGTCCGAACATCGCCGCTCTCGAAGCCCTCTTCAGGAGGCTGAAGAGGGCACCTGGCCCAGCTTGCCCGTGCGGCGGTCCGGCCGGGGGCGCCCTGCCGGTTTCTTGTGGATCCTTTTCCACACTGTGCCCGATGCGAGCCCGTGGCTCCAGTCCGCCGCACGGGTCGCGTCCCGGCGCGGCAGTTGCGAGCGTCACGTCCGTGCCTGGAACACCCACACAGTGCCATTAGTTTCGGTTTGCGGGACTTTACCTGGTTTGTGTGGGACGACCTGTTTTTAGGGGGACGCTCGTCGATGCCGCGACGGCTGCCGGATGTCAGTACCACCCAGCTCATCGCGAGCGGTGTCGCCACCCTGGCCGCCGCTTGGGGGGCGTCGTACCTGGGGGTGTACGGGACGATCCTCGGCGCGGCCTTCATGAGCGTGGCGTCCACGGCCGGGACCGCGGTCTGCAAGTACTACCTCGACCAGGGCAAGGAGCAGCTCCAGGAGAAGAACCGGGACACCGCGCAGGAGGCGGCGCAGGAAGCGGCGCGGGAGGCCGCCAGCGCCGACCCCACGCGCACCGTGGTCTGGCCCGAGGGAGTGCGCCCCGCTGACCCGGCGATGCTCGTCGGCGACCCCGGCGCCACGCGCCCGGACCCCGGCGCGCGCCACTCCGACCCCAATGCGACGCGTCTCGACCCGGGCGCCCTGTACCCGCCGGGCGGGTCGGACCCCAACGCCACGCGCGTCGACGTCCCGGTGCCGCACGGCGCGGCCGACCCCACGCGGGCCGTGGCGGCCGCCCTCGCCGACGAGGCGGGGGAGGAGGCCGCGAGGGCCGCCGCGTGGCGGACCGCGTTCGACGCCACGGCCCAGTGGGCCCGGCGGCGCTGGAAGGTGCTGCTGCTGTCGTCGGCGGTCGTGTTCGCCGTCGTCATGGGAGGCATCAGCGTCTACGAGTGGCAGACCGGCAAGCCGATCGGCAGCAGCACCGGCAAGGGCACCACCCTCGACCAGGTGTTCGGCGGCGGCGGTGCGCGCGGCGACGGCGGAGGCGACGTCACGCCCACGCCCACCGCGTCCGAGCAGGACACCGGCGGCCCGTCCGCTCCTTCCACCGGCCCGTCCGACGACCCCACGCGGCAGGCGTCCACCGAGCCGGAGCCCACGCCCTCCGCCAGCGTCCCGCAGGAGCCGTCGTCCCGCCCGACGACGCCCGCGCCGTCCCGCACGCCCACCCAGGCCCCGTCCGGCACGCCCGGCGGCGGTCAGGAGGACGACGGCGGCGGGCAGGGCGGCACCGGCTCCGGCGCCGACCCCGACTCGACCCCGCGCTGACCGCGGGCCGGGGTCAGTCGCCGAACACGCGCCGGGTGTAGGGGTTGGCGAAGCGCCGGTCGGGGTCGAGCTCGTCGCGCAGGGCGACGAAGTCGCCGAACCGCGGGTAGACCGTCTCCAGGTAGGCGGCGTCGCGGGTGTGGAGCTTGCCCCAGTGGGGGCGGCCGCCGAT
This sequence comes from Actinomadura keratinilytica, assembly GCF_039539665.1. Classification (NCBI taxonomy): domain Bacteria; kingdom Bacillati; phylum Actinomycetota; class Actinomycetes; order Streptosporangiales; family Thermomonosporaceae; genus Actinomadura; species Actinomadura keratinilytica. The sequence continues at coordinate 10,097 of NZ_BAABDO010000153.1, read as the reverse complement.
CGCGGTCATCAGCTCCTCGACGCCCTGGAAGTACTCCTCGTGCCGGTCGCGGTGGTAGACGTGCACGGCGATGAACGCGGTGGGGCGGTCGTAGGCCATCGACAGCCACGCGTCCTCGGGCGGCAGCACGCGCACCTCGATCGGGAAGCTGATGCGCCAGTCCCGCTTGTCGAACAGGGCGCGCAGCTCGCGCAGCGTCGGCACGAGCATCTCGCGGGGGATCGCGTACTCCTGCTCCTTGAACCGCACCGTGCGCGGGCTGGTGAAGACCTTGTAGGACGTGTCGGTGTAGGTGCGCGCCCCCAGCGCCCTTGCCGACACGGCGTTCAGGCGGGGGGTGACGGCCGGCGCGCGGTGGGTGACGCGGTTGAGCACCCCGAACACGGTGTTGGACAGGAACTGGTCGTCCAGCCAGTACCGCAGTTTGGGCAGGGGCCTGGCCGGGCCCTCGACGCGGTTGTTGCGCTTGGTCAGGCACCCGTCGGTGTGCGGGAACCAGTAGAACTCGAAGTGCTCGTTGGCCTCGGCGAACTCGTCCGTGCGCGCCAGCACCTCGTCCCAGCGCATCGGCTGCTCCTGCGCGCGCAGCAGGAAGCGGGGGACGGTGCGCCAGGTGATGGCGGTGACGATGCCGAGCGCGCCCACGCCCGCGCGCGCGGCGTCGAACAGGTCGGGGCGCTCGTCGCGGGAGCAGGTGACCACGCTGCCGTCGGCGAGCACCAGCTCCAGGGCGGCGACCTGGGAGGCGAGCCCGGCGACGTCCCGGCCGGTGCCGTGCGTGGCGGTCTGCAGGGCGCCCGCAACGGTCTGCTGCTGGATGTCGCCCATGTTGGCCAGGGCCAGCCCGTGCTCGTCCAGGAGCCTGTTGAGGGCGTGCAGGGGGAGCCCCGCTTCCACGGTGACCAGCCGGGTGGCGGTGTCGACGGAGCGGACGGCTCTCAGGCGGTCGGGACGCAGCATGATTCCCTCGGCCACGGCCGCCCCGGTGAAGGAGTGGCCGGTGCCGATCATCCGGACCGTGCGGCCCTCGTCGGCGGCCGCGCGGACCGCGGCGGCGACCTCGCCGGTGTCGCGGGGGGCCAGGACGCGCTGGGGGACGGCGCGCTGGTTGCCCGCCCAGTTCCGCCAGGTCTGCGTGCTCGCGGGGGACCTCGAGGGGGACATGGCAGGACTCTACTCGTCCCACCGTTCATGAGGAAAGTTCATGTTTACTGTTCGGCGGTGCGCAGGCGGCGCGTCCCGGCCAGCCCCACGGCCGCCGCCGCCAGCGCGGCGCCCAGCGGCACCAGGAACGCGGTGCCGGCCCCGTGCCCGTCCACGACCCGGCCCGCGATCGAGGACCCGAACGCCAGCCCCACCCCGATCAGCGTCGACACCGTCGCCAGGCCCTCGGTGAGCTGGTGCGGCGGCACCAGCCGCTCCACCAGCCCGTACCCCGGGATCACCGTCGGGGAGATCGCCAGCCCGGAGAAGAACACCACGGCCATCATCAACCACAGGTCGTCGACCAGCACGGGCGGCACCAGGCCCACCGCCAGCAGCACCAGCCCCACGCGGAAACGCCGGTCCAGGCGGCTCTTCCACGCCCGCGCCCCGTACCACAGCGCGGCCGCGCCGCTGCCCAGCCCGTAGCAGCCCAGCAGCACCCCGGCCAGCCCCTTGTGCCCCTCCTCCTCGGCGAACGCCACCCCCGTGACGTCGATCGCCGCGAACACCACGCCCAGCATCAGGAACACCGGCGCCAGCACCATGAGCCCCGGATTGCCGAACAGCGCGGCGCCCCGGGCCCGCTCGCGCGGCCGCGGCGGCGGCTCGGTGGCGCGCTGCACCGCCAGCGCCAGGCAGCCCACCAGGGTGAACAGGGCGGACGCGCCCAGCCCGGCCGCCGGATGCACGCCCGTGGCCAGCGCCGTGACCAGCAGCGGCCCCACCACGAAGATCGTCTCGTCGACCACCGACTCGAACGAGAACGCCGTGTTCAGCCGGGCGGGACGCTCCCGCAGCACATGCGACCAGCGCGCCCGCACCCAGGCGCCCAGCGACGGCTGCGTCACCCCCGCCAGCGCGGCGGCCGGGAACAGCGTCCAGGCGGCCAGCGCGAGCTCGGCGCACAGGACCAGCGCGGCGAACCCGGCGGCGTTGGCCAGCGCCAGCGGAACCAGCACCCGGTGCTGCCCGTACCGGTCGGCGAACCGCGCGCTCACCGGCCCGCCGGCCGCGTACGCCAGCGACATCGTCGCCGACACCGCGCCCGCGACGCCGTACGATCCGGTGGCCGCCGACACCAGCAGGACGACGCCGATCCCCACCATGGCCATCGACATCCGCCCCACCAGGCCCGCGGCGACGAACAGGCGGGCCCCGGGAACGGCGAGCAGCTCCCGGTACGCGTTGGCCAACCCTGGTCCCCTCTCCCCGCCCGGGTGAACTCCCGGGTAACCTCGTCCCCTCCGCCCCCGGAGGTCGCACCGGACGCGTGCGGCGGCGCACCGCCGCCTCCCCGCGCCGCGACCCGTCACAGTGATCCGCGAGGTCGGAACATGATCACGCTACCCAAACGTGACAACTGCAAAGAACCTGTAACCAAGCCGTAGCGACGCTCGTTGGGAATGGTTGTGGCTTCCTCCTCACCCCCGCACGCCCCCGCCCGGCCGCAACGCACCGAGCAGGCGAGCCCGCCGAAGAAGGCCCGGAAGGCCCGTGCGGCGGCGCCCCGCCCCCCGCGCGGCCGCCGCGGGCTGACGGCCGCCGCGGCCGGCATCGCCGTGCTGTGCGCCGGGAATCTCGGAGGCGGCGTCTACGTCGCGCTGAGCGCCGACGGCGAACGCGGCACGTCCCGCGGCGCCGCGTCGCGCACCCAGAGCCCGCCGACCGGCGGCCCGGGCGGCCCGGTCGCCAACGTCGCCGAGGAACGCCAGGTCGCCCCGCTGCGGCGGGTCGTCCCCCCGGACGTGCTGGCCGTGTCGCGCAGCGGCCCCATCGGCCGGGCCGCGATCGCCAGGATCGGCAGGCTGAAGGGGGTGCGGGACGTCATCGCGGTGGCGGGCGGGGCGGTGCAGCTGCAGGGGCGCGGCATCAACACCTTCGCCGTCGACCCGTCCCGGTTCCGGTCCTGGACGCCGCCGGGCACCGCCAAGCGCAACGACCTGTGGGAGGCGCTGGCCGCCGGAGGGTTCGTGGTCTCCACGGCGGCGGCCGACCAGCTGCGCCTGGCCCGGGGCACCCGCTACCCGGTGGTGGCCCGCACCATCCCGCAGCTGGAGATGGGCGGGTCGGGCACCCTGGGGCTGCCCGGCATCGACATGCTGGTGAACAGCAAGACCGGCACCGAGATGGGCCTGGTGCCCAACGTCGCGGTCATGGTCAACGCACCCGGCGTGGACGCGGCGAAACTCGCGGCCGCGGTGAAGAAGATCCTTGGGCGCAACGCCGACGTGGTGAACCTGCACGAGCAGCGCTACCAGGCCCCCTCCGAGGCGAACGGGCGCCCCGGCAGCTACCTGGACCTCTACAAGCAGGCCGCGCGCAGCTGCCCCGGCCTGTCCTGGACGGTGCTCGCCGCCATCGGCCAGGTGGAAAGCGACCACGGCCGCAACGCAGGCCGCTCCAGCGCGGGGGCGCTCGGCCCCATGCAGTTCCTGCCGTCCACGTGGCGCTCCTACGGCGTGGACGGCGACGGCGACGGCAAGGCCGACATCATGAACCCCTACGACGCCGTCCCCGCCGCCGCCCGCTACCTGTGCGCCCACGGCGCCGGCAAGGGCGGACGGCAGCTCTACCAGGCGATCTGGGCCTACAACCACGCCGACTGGTACGTCCAGAAGGTCCTGAACCTGGCCAGGGCCTACGCCGTGCGTTACGACTAGGCCCTGTTCGACGGGCCTGCCTGACGGGCCCTGTCTGACGGGCTGTGCCCGACTGCCCCTGCTGACTGGCCCTGCTGACTGGCGCAGCCCCGCCACTGAGGGGCCGCCGGACGTTCACCCCGGGGCCGCGCACGGCACCCGGACGCGGCTGGTTGGATGGAGCCATGACCGCGAATGGAGCGAGCCGGTAAGTGACAGATCGACTATGACTGACTACGACGCGTTGCTCCTGTTGTCGTTCGGCGGGCCCGAGGGACCAGACGACGTGATGCCGTTCCTGGAGAACGTCACACGCGGCCGGAACGTCCCGCGCGAGCGCCTGGAACAGGTCGCCGAGCACTACTACCTGTTCGGGGGCGTCAGCCCCATCAACGAGCAGTGCCGCAGGCTCAAGGCGGCCATCGAGGCCGACCTGGCCGCGCACTCCATCGACCTGCCGGTGTACTGGGGCAACCGGAACTGGACGCCGTACCTGGCCGACACGGTCCGCCAGATGGCCGCCGACGGCGTGCGCCGCGCCGCCGCGTTCGTCACCTCCGCCTACAGCGGCTACTCCTCGGAACTGCAGTACCTGGAGGACATCGCCCGCGCGCGCGAGGAGGTGCCGGGGGCCCCGCAGATCGACAAGCTGCCGGCGTACTGCCGCCGCCCCGGGTTCATCGACCCGTTCGTGGACGGCCTGCGCGACGCCCTGGCGCGGCTCCCGCAGGACGCCCGCGTGCTGTTCACCGCGCACAGCGTGCCGCTGGCGCAGCCCGGCCGCGCGGACTACGTCGCCGAGCTGGAGGACGTCGCGGCGACCGTCGCCGAGCGGGCCGCGCCCGGCCGTCCGTGGGACCTGGTGTACCAGAGCCGCAGCGGCCCGCCCGCCCAGCCGTGGCTGGAGCCCGACATCTGCGACCACATGGAGAAGCTGGCGGCCGAGGGCGTCGGCGCGGTGGCGGTCGTGCCGATCGGGTTCGTGTCCGACCACATGGAGGTCAAGTACGACCTGGACGTCGAGGCGGCGGACAAGGCGGCCGCGCTGGGCGTGCGGTTCGAGCGCGTTGCGACGCCCTGCCCCGACCCGCGCTTCGCCGCGCTCGCCCGCGAGCTGGTCACCGAGCCGGCGGGCGGGGCCGCCGCGGGCGCGGGCCGCTGACGGCCGCGCGCGACGACGAGATACCGATGAGGGGGATATGAGGGTGCGCAGCCTGCCCGAGGAGCTGCTCGAACTGGCGGTGGCCGTGGCCCGCGAGGCGGGCCGGATGCTGGTCGACAAGCGTCCGGCCGGCGGGCCGGACGTGGTGCAGACCAAGTCCAGCCCGACCGACGTGGTCACCCAGATGGACCGGGCCGCCGAGAAGCTGATCATCGACCGGATCCGCGAGCGGCGGCCCGACGACGGCTTCCTCGGCGAGGAGGGCGGCACCCGGGCCGGCGGCAGCGCCGTCCGGTGGGTGATCGACCCCATCGACGGCACCGTCAACTACCTGTACGACCTGCCCGACTGGGGCGTCAGCGTGGCCGCCGAGGTGGACGGCGAGGTCGTGGCGGGCGCGGTGGACATGCCGCGCCGCGGCGAGACCTACACGGCGGCGCGCGGCGCCGGCGCGCTGCTGCACACCGCCACCGGCACCCGCGAGCTGCGCTGCAACACCGGGGTGCCGCTGAACCGGGCGCTGGTGGCCACCGGGTTCGGGTACGAGGCGCGGCGCCGCGCCCACCAGGCCGAGGTGCTCACCGGGGTGCTGCCGAACGTGCGCGACATCCGCCGCGGCGGCTCGTGCAGCGTGGACCTGTGCTCGCTGGCCGCCGGACGGGTGGACGCCTACTACGAGCGCGGCGTCCAGGCGTGGGACGTGGCCGCGGGCGCGCTGGTCGTGCGGGAGGCCGGGGGCCGCGTCGGCGGCCTGAACGGCGCCCCCGCGGGCCCGGACCTGGTCATCGCGGCCGCGCCGGGCCTGTGGGAGGAGCTGCACGACCTGCTGGCCCCGCTGGACCCCGCCCGCGACTGACCCCGGCCAGGGCGCCACAGGAGGTCACAGAGCCGTACAGGCCCCGTCTGCGACGGCGCGCCCACGGGGTGTCGCCTTGGGCGCGCAGGCCGGGGCCGCCCACGCCCTCCCGGTGGGCGCACCGCCGTGCGGGGAGAAGAAGCGGGGAGCACCGGACTCACGTTCCCGTGAGCGCACTGCTCCCCGCTCCCCGCGCGCGTCTATTCGCAGCGGGACGGCTCGAGGCCGATGTCGTGGTTCGCCGCGATCCGGCGCAGTTCTTTGATCTCCTCCTGGCGGATGTCCGCCAGGTAGGTGTCGCCGACGGCGTGGGCATGGCGCAGCGACTCGTACGCGTCGTCGAGCCGCTGCTGGATCGCACGTGACAACTCGCCCATGGACCTCCTCCCGGGAACAGGCCCCCCTTACCCACACCTACGCTTGGAATAAACCTGATTCGGGATGAAATTTTCAGCGCAACCTGACATACCTGCTGCCGGCCGCTGACGAGGGAACTTACCGGCGTCTTACGGTTGACGTGGGACCGTGGCCGGGCCGAGGGCCGAGGAGGAGACCAAGTGCGTGTTCTGGTCGTCGAGGACGAGCGGGTCCTCGCGGACGCGATCGCCACCGGGTTGCGCCGCGAGGCGCTCGCCGTGGACGTCGCCTACGACGGCGCGGGCGCGCTCGACCGGGCCGAGGTCAACGAGTACGACGTGATCGTGCTCGACCGCGACCTGCCCAAGGTGCACGGCGACGAGGTGTGCAAGCGGCTGGTCGCCCGCCGCTACTCCGCCCGCATCATCATGCTCACCGCCGCGGGGGAGCTGGACGACAAGGTCGAGGGCCTGTCCATCGGCGCCGACGACTATCTGGCCAAGCCGTTCGCGTTCGCCGAGCTGATCGCCCGGGTGCGGGCCCTCGGCCGGCGCGCCGCCGCCCCGCTGCCGCCGGTGCTGGAGCGCGCCGGGATCAAGCTCGACCCCGCCCGCCGCGAGGTGGAGCGCGACGGCCGCCCGATCGACCTGACCCGCAAGGAGTTCGCGGTGCTGGAGGTGCTGCTCAGCGCTGACGGCGCGGTGGTCAGCTCCGAGCAGCTGCTGGAGAAGGCATGGGACGAGCACATCGACCCGTTCACCAACGTGGTGCGGGTCACGATGATGACGCTGCGCAAGAAGCTGGGGGACCCGCCGATCATCGAGACGGTCCCGGGAGTGGGGTACCGCCTGTGACCCCGCCCTCCGCCGCCCAGGACGGGACCGGCGCCCCGCCGCCCGCCGACGTCCAGGCCGCCGCGACGCGTCCCGTCGCCCCCGGCGGGCCGCAGGAGACCGGGCACGGCGGATGGCACGGCTCCACCGGACCCAACCCGCTGCCGCCGGTCGGCAGGGGCAGAGGCCGCGGCGTCGTATCCCTCGGCGCGGACCTGCGCGCCCTGCCGAGCCGGGTGAGCGTGCGGCTGCGCCTGACCGTGCTGTACGGGCTGCTGTTCTTCTTCGCCGGGGCGCTGCTGCTGTTCGTGACGTATTTGCTGGTCGGGTCGATCCTCAACTCGGTGTTCCCGCGCGGCTATGTGATCTACACGCCGTCCGGGCCGCCGGTGGGCGCCGAGGTGCTCAAGGAGATCACCATGAAGCGGCTGGTCAGCCGGTCGCTGGTGGCGCTGGCCGGGGTCGGGATCATCGCCGTGGTGCTGGGCTACTTCGTGGCCGACCGGGCGCTCAGCCCGCTGCAGAAGGTGACCGCGACCGCGCGCCGCCTGTCGGAGAGCACCCTGCACGAGCGCATCGCGCTGGAGGGCCCCGACGACGAGATCAAGGAGCTGGCCGACACCTTCGACGCGATGCTGGAGCGGCTCGGGCAGGCGTTCGACTCCCAGCGCCGGTTCGTCGCCAACGCCTCGCACGAGCTGCGCACCCCCCTGGCGATCAACCGGACGCTGCTGGAGGTGGCGCTCGGCGACCCCGAGGCGTCCGACGACCTGAAGACGGTGGGCCGCACGCTGCTGGCCACCAACGCCCGGCACGAACGGCTGATCGAGGGACTGCTGCTGCTGGCCCGCAGCGAACGCCAGCTCACCACCCGCACCCCGGTGAACCTCGCCGAGGTCGCCGCGACCGTGCTGGAGACGCACGGCAAGCGCGAGCACGACAACGACGTCACCGTGCACCCCGAGCTGACCACCGGCACCACGCTGGGCGATCCGGTGCTGCTGGAGCACCTGGTGTCCAACCTGGTGGACAACGCCGTCAAGCACAACGCCGACGGCGGCGAGGTGTGGGTGCGCACCGGCGTGCTGGACGGGTACGCCACCGTGCAGGTGGAGAACACCGGCCCGGTCGTGCCCGCCTACGAGGTGGACCGCCTGTTCGAGCCGTTCCGCAGGCTCAACTCCGACCGGGTCGAGTCGGCCAAGGGCGCCGGGCTGGGGCTGTCGATCGTGCGGTCGGTCGTGCTGGCCCACCGCGGCACGGTGTACGCCGCGCCGCGCTCGGGCGGCGGCCTCATCGTCACCGTGCGGCTGCCGCTCGGCTGACCCCGCCCCGGCCCCGCGGCGGGCCGCTACCGGCGGGCGGCGGTGGCCACGGTCGGGAACCCCTCGGGGTCGAGGTCCAGACCGCTGAACCTGTCGGAGACCATGGCCCCGTCCAGGTCGGTCACCACGGGGATGATGGCCATGTCGTCCAGGGCGCGCTTCTCGGCGGCCCGCATGAGGCGCGTGCGGCCCGCCTCGTCCCGGGTGGCGAGGTAGGCGGCCAGGTTGGCGTCGAACGTCTTGTCCTTCCAGCCGCCGTAGTTGGCCCTGCCGTTGTCGGCGGTGGCGATCTGGTCGCCGGCCAGCAGCGGCTGCAGCACCGTGTAGGCCGAGGGGTAGTCGGGCTGCCAGCCCTGCGCGATCAGGCCCTGGGCGTCCTTCGCGGTGACCGCCCTGGTGAGCGCCCGGTAGTCCGAGCTCGAGTAGGTCCGCAGGGTCACCTTCCAGCCCAGCACCTGCTCCAGCTGCTGCGCGACCGCCTGCGACCAGGTGCGGTAGCCGCCGAGAGCGCGCAGGTGGAGGTCCACCTCGGTGCCCGGCCCCGCGCCCGCCTCCTGCGCCAGGCGCTTGGCCTCCTCGACGTTCCGCTGCTCGCACGACGGGCAGCGGCCGCGCCCGTCGAACCCGGGGAGGGCGGGCGACACCAGCCCGATCGCCGGGCGGGCGAGCCCGCCCATCGCGGTGGTCGCGATCTGCTGCCGGTCGAGCGCGTAGGAGACGGCCTGGCGCACCCGGCGGTCGCGCAGCGGCCCGCGCGTGGTGATGGGGATCAGCAGCCGCTGGGACATGGCGGGGCGGACCCGCAGCTCGCGGGCGGTGCCGGCCGGACGCGCCGTCGTGGTGTCGACGGCGGCCCAGTCGACCGTGCCCGCCGTGAACGCGGTCATGAGCGCCGTCATGTCCGGGACCAGCCGCACCCGCACGCTGTCGAGCCTGGTCTTGCCGAACGCCCACCGCTCGTTGCGGACCAGCACCGCCTCGCCGTCCTTGGTATAGGACTGCAGCTTGAACGGGCCGTTGCCGATCGGGGCGGTGTTGTAGGACAGGTTGTCGTACTGGCCCGCGGCCCTGGGCACGGGTGCGAAGACCGGGTCGGACAGGCGGTCGGTGAACCCGCAGTCGCCCTCCTCGAGCTCCACGATCAGCGTGTTGCCCGATGCCCGCACGCCCGCCAAGGTCTGCGCGTCGCGTCGGGACACCGCCGGGTAGCCCCTGATGTCGGCCAGCAGGTAGGCGGTGGTCCCGTTGGCGGCGACGTGCCGGGCCCAGCCGCGGGCGAACGCCTCGGCGTCCACCGGTTCCCCGTTGGAGAACGTGGTGCCCGGCTTGATCTCGATCTTCCACTGGCGGCACGTGTCGTCGGAGGTGATGCTGCGGGCCATGCGCAGCCGGCTCGTGCCGTCCTGCTTGATCTCGGTGAGTCCGGTGAACAGCTGCCTGGCCAGGAAGCATTCGGTGCCGAACGCCGATTGGGCCGGGTCGATCTCGCCCTTGGCGGACTGCGGCGCGGTCATCGCCACCCGCACCTGGCCGCCCTCCGCGGGCTTCGCCGGGGCCCGCTCGCGGTTCAGCTGCACGAGGACCACGCTCCCGCCGACGACCAGCGCGGCGAGGGCCGCGGCGCCGCCCGCGGCCAGCACGCCGATGCCGCGCCGCCGGGGACGGCCACCGGGCCCCATCGGCGACGTCGGCCGCTGCTGCCAGGCGGGATGGGCGCCG
>NZ_BAABDO010000152.1:0-13553 GCF_039539665.1 Actinomadura keratinilytica | reverse complement strand
CGACCGGGCCGCGGCCGACGCCGGCGCGGACGGCGGCGATGCGGGCCCGCGCCGCGGCGAACTCCGCGGTGCCGGGGGCGAGACGCTCGGCCTCGGCCCAGCACCGGTCGGCCTCGTCCAGGTCGCCCTGCTGGGCGCGGATACGGGCCAGCAGGTCGAGCGTCACGGCGTCGGGGTCCAAGGCGCGCAGCAGGTCCTCGGCCTCGGCGTGGCGTCCGTGCCGGGCCAGCGTCCGGGCCTGGGCGAGCGTCACCTCGCGGGCGGCGCGCAGCAGCGCGGCCGCCCCGTCGGTCGGCTCGTTCACAGCGGGTGGGGCGGTTCGGGTCATCGGCCCCGCCGCACGGTGCTGAACGGGTCGGGCGGGGGCGGCGGCGACGGCAGCATGCCGCGCAGCTGCTCGTTGACGTGCCGCAGCGTGGCGACGTCGCCGGTCTCGGCGGCCCGCCGGCCCGTGGCGACCAGCTGGGCGGCCTCGTTCGGGTCGCGCATCTCCGGCTGCAGCACCTGCAGTTCGTCGAACGCCAGGTACTGCAGGTCGCCGGTCTCGTCCAGCACCTGGATCACCAGCGTGCGCAGCTCGTTCACGCGCTGCCGCAGCAGCACCGCGTCGTGCGCCGTGATCGCCTCCTGGATCGCGTTCTCGGCGGCCGCCAGCAGCTGCCGGTGCTGCGGCCGCCCGCGCTGGGTGACGATCTCGCGTGCGGCCGGCACGACCTCGCGCGCCTCCTGCACCAGCATCGGCCACTCCAGCGCGTCCTCCACCTCGTCGATGGCGGCCTTGAGGTCCAGCAGCCGCTTGCCGCAGGTGACGGCCGCGTCGGTGTCGACCCGGGCGGCCTCGACCATCGCCGCCACATCCTCGACGATCCTCTCGGCGTCGATGCGCGCCAGCACCTGCAGCGCGGGCGGGTCGTCCAGCTCGGTCGCCAGCCGCCGCGCCGCCGCCAGCCGGCGCTTCTCGGCCTCGGCCTCGCGGACCAGCTCGGCGTGCTCGGGGACGGTCTCGGTGCGCAGGTTGATCGCGTGCTCGAACTCCTCGTCCAGGATCGGGACGTAGGCGCGCGCGACCACCAGCCGCGACTCGTCGATCACGATGGTCAGATCGACCTCGCTGCCCTCGGGCACGTCCCGCCGCACCTGGCCGGGCGAGACCTCCAGGCGGCCGATGCGGCGGTTGCGGTCGGCGCGGTCGTACTCGCCCTCCAGCACCGGGATGCGGATCATGCCCTCGCCCTGGCCGCGGCTGATGCCGACCGTGGTGCGCAGCAGGATCCGGCGCCGCGCGGGCAGCGGCGTGCCGCGTTTGATCAGCCACTCCACCTCGTTGCCGTCCAGGCCCACCCCGATGGAGTGGGTGAGCGGCGGCTGGGTGTCGACGACCCCGACCGTGTAGGTGAGCTCGTCCGGTGTCACCGGGCGGGCGGCGCCGGTGGCGTCGGTGAGCTCGATGCGGAAGGTGTTGGCGCGGCCCCGCTCGGCCCACAGCGTCGTGACGAACGCGCCGTCCGGCGACAGCTCGATCCGCCCGCTGCGCCACACCGGCTTGGCCTCGGGGTTGACGAACTCGATCGACAGCCCGGCGGTGGGGCCGCCGGTCACCCGGCCGCCGACGAACGGCTCGGTGTCGGGGCCGACCGGGCGGTACTCCAGCTCGACGGCGTACCGCCCGGCGGCCGGCGGCGCGGCCGGGGCGGCGGCGTCCGCCAGCCGCTGCGTCCCCGCGAAGATCGCCGCGCCGCGCGCCACCGCCGTGATCGGGTCCTGGCTGTGGTCCAGCGCGATGCCCAGGCCCGCGGCGGGGTCGGCGAGGCGCTCGCGCAGGTACGGCGACAGCGTCGGCCCGCCCACCAGCAGCACCTTCTCGATGTCGCCGGGGCCGAGCCCGCTCTCGGCCAGCGCCCTGCGGCACAGGTTGATCGACCGGACGATGAACGGCTCGGCCAGCCGCTCCACGTCGGCGCGGGTCAGCTCGACGTCGATCTCGTAGGTGCGGCCCTCGGCGTCCCGGAGCTCGTCGAAGACGGTCACCGAGTCGGCCTGCGACAGCCGGATCTTGGCGGCCTCGGCGGCCAGCTTGAGCTTGTTCACCGCGCCCAGCCAGCGCGGCCGGCCGCGGCCCAGGTCGGTCAGCCCGTGCTCGCGCGCCACCGCCGGGATCAGCAGCTCCTCGACGATCGCCCAGTCGATGAGCTTGCCGCCCAGGAAGTTGTCGCCCCGGTGGTTGACGACGGTGAACTCGCCGTCCCGCACGTTGATCACGGCGGCGTCGAAGGTGCCGCCGCCCAGGTCGTACACCAGCCAGAACACGTTGTCGGCGGCGGACTGGAACCCGTAGGCCAGCGCGGCGGCGGTGGGCTCCTGCAGCAGCGGGGCGTGCGTCAGCCCGGCCAGCGCGGCCGCGCGGCGGGTGGCGTCGCAGGCGCTCAGGTCGAACGCCGCGGGGACGGTGATGACGGCGGCGGAGATGTCCTCGCCGGTGCGCTGCGCCACGTCCCGCCTGAGCGACTTGAGGACCTCGGCCGACATCTCCTCCGGGGACAGCGTCCGCCCGCTGGCCTCGAACAGCTTGTCCTGGCCGGTGGTGCCCATGCGCAGCTTGAACTCCACGCAGGTGTTGGCGACGTCCTGCTCGCTGCGCTTGCGGGCGATGTCACCGACGTACAGCCGGTCGCGACGGTCGATCATCACCGCGGACGGCGTGGTGTCGGCGTTGTCGTTGTTCTTGATGATCTCGGTGTCGACGCCGTTCAGCCGGGCGATGGCGCTGTTGGTGGTGCCGAGGTCGATGCCGAAGTCGATGGTGGTCCTGGTCATCGGCGGTGCGGTTCCTTAGGGTCCGGGGGTCGGCTGGTCGGAGGGGGCGGGCGTGCCGACGATCACCTCGCCCCGCTGGACGACGCGGTCGTGCAGGTAGACGCTGGGCCGGACGGTCTCCACCACCTGCTCGCGGGACAGGCCCGGCGTCGGTTGGAAGGCCACCACGGTCAGCGCCAGCCCGGAGTCGAACGGGGTGTTCAGATGGTCCTGGATCTGCACGCCGGCCTCGGCGAGGGCGTCCCACGCCGACTCCAGGTGGCGGACGACGGCGCGCGGCGGTTCCACCGGCGATTCGGCGAGCTTGCCGCGCAGCCGCCAGATGCTGGTCGCCACGTCGGCCACCGCGCGTCCGGGCAGGCCGGGCGGTGTTTCGGGCGGTGTTTCGGACGTGGTCTCGGGTGCCGTATCAGATGTCGTATCGGGCGTTGTTCCGGGCGTCGTTTCGACGTCGGTTTCGCGGTCCGGTTCCGGGTTTGGTGCGGCAGTGCCGGTCTGCTGTCCGGTGCCGGGATCGGTCGTGCAATTTCCAGCCGGAGGCCGGCTTTCTCCTGGGCCGGCGGGCGGGCCGGCGCCGGTGCCGCAGGCCGCGGACAGACCGGCGAGGACGGCCAGCGCCTCCGCGGGCCATGCGCTCGACCGGATCCGAAATTCCCTGGGCTGCCGCCACTGCCGGAGTACGGCCCCGGCGTCGGCCACCACGCGCCCCGCCCGCATTTCCCGCGTTCCCCCAGTTCAGAGATGCACCGCGACGAAACGCGATTGTCGCAGTCGGCGGCGGGGGAAGTCCAGAGCGATTATCGCCCACGGCCGCGCCGCCATTGCCAAGCGCAATGAATGGCCAGGTGAAAGCACTGGTGAATGCGTGAACCGGCGGGTGTGCGACGCCGCGAATTCGCCCTCCCGGGGCCGGTGCCGGCGCCGTCCGGCATTCGTCCCCCGCCGCCCGCCGGTGTCGGCGGCCGGTGTCCGGCCACCGGTGTCCGCGGGCGGGTCAGGGCCCCTCTTCGGCGGCGCGGGCGTGCAGCGCCGGCTTGTCGATCTTGCCGTTGGCGTTGACCGGCAGCGCGTCCACCAGCACCACCCGGCGCGGCACCTTGTAGTTGGACATGTTGGCGCGCGCCCAGGCGATGATCTCCGCGGGGTCCGGCGACGTCCCGGGCGCCGGCACCACGTAGGCGCGGCCGACCTCGCCGTGCCGCTCGTCCGGCACCCCGATCACCGCGGCCTGGGCGACCAGCGGGCAGCGCAGCAGCAGGGCCTCGATCTCGGCGGGGTAGGCGTTGAAACCGGAGACGATGAACATCTCCTTCTTGCGGTCCACGATCGCCACATTGCCCGCCTCGTCCAGCGTGCCGATGTCGCCGGTGTGCAGCCAGCCGTCGGCGTCGACCGCCTCGGCCGTGCGCGCCGGGTCGTCCCAGTAGCCGCGCATCACCCCGTAGCCGCCGACCAGGATCTCGCCGCGTTCGCCGGGCGGCAGGTCCTTGCCGTCGTCGTCGACGATCCGCACGCTCACCCCGGGCACGGGGCGCCCGGTGGAGGACGCGATCACCTCGACCGGGTCCTCCGGCCGGGTCATCGACACCACGGTGCCCTCCATCAGCCCGTAGGCGTTGATCACGCGCTCCACGCCGGCCTCGCCGACCATGCGGCGGATCAGGTCGGGCGGCACCGCCGCCGCCCCGCAGATCGCCACCCGCAGCGACGACAGGTCCCGTCCCGGCGGCTCGTCCAGGATCCGGAAGAACATGGGCGGCGCCCCGGCCAGCACGCTGACGCGGTCGCGTTCGATCAGCTCCAGCAGGTCGTCCGGCCGGAACACCGCGACCGGCATCATGGTGGCGCGGCGCAGCACGCAGGCCAGCAGCCCGGCGTTGATGCCGAAGCCGTGCGAGAACGGGGCGATGACCGGGTACCGGTCGCCCTCGCGCAGCGTGACGATCTCGGCCCAGTCCCAGTAGCCGCGCAGCAGCTGCTCGTGGTGCAGCATGACGCCCTTGGGCGCGCCGGTCGTGCCGGACGTGGCCATGATCTCGGCGAGGTCGTCCGGGCCGACGGCGGCGGCCCGCTCCTCGGCCGCCTCCGCCGGCACCGACGCGCCGCCCGCGAGGAGGTCCCGCCACGCCCGCACGCCGGGGCGGCCGGGTGCGTCGGCCGGCGGCAGGACCACCACGTGGGCGAGGTCGGGCAGGCCGCGGAAGGGGCGGCCGCCCGCCGGCTCCCCGGCGACGGCGGCCAGCATGCCGAGCTGGGAGGCGTCCATGAACCCCTCGGCGACCAGCAGCACGCTGGCGCCCGCCTTGCGGAGCATCTCGGCCGCCTCGATGCCCCGGAACCGCGTCGACAGCGGCGCGATGATCGCCCCGGCGTCCCAGATCCCGTACGCGGCGGCCACCCAGTCGGGGGTGTTGGGCGCCCACACCGCCACCCGGTCGCCGGGGGAGACGCCCAGCGCGATCAGGCCGCGCGCCACCGCGCGGGCGCGTTCGGCCAGTTGCGACAGCGTCAGGGAGACGTCCCCGGCCCGCACCACCTCCACGTCTCCGTGCCGGGCGGCCTGGTCCCGCAGCATCCGCGGGATCGTGCCCCAGGCGGGTACCGGTTCCAACTGCATCGCGCCTCCTCCGGGTAGAGGACCAGCCGCCCCGCGGCGGTCGCGGCCGTGGAGCGAGGAGAACGGGGGACCGCCTAGGACAGCCGCGCGCGGTCCCGGCCGAGGTGGTGGCCGCGCAGGTCGGTGACGGTGCCGGGCCGCCGCTCCTCGGCGACCTCCTCCTCGACCACGACGTCCACGGCGACCGGGGTGAGCGCGTACAGCGCCTGCGCGATCCGCTTCTTCCACATCGGGTTGGCGACGAGGGTGCCGCGGTCGAACGTCACGTGCAGGGCGGCGGCGTCGAGCGTGCCGTCCCGGCTGATCCGCAGGTCCCACCGGCCGACCCCGTCGATCCGCGCCAGCGCGGCCGCGATCTTGGGCACCGACACCCAGCGGCCGCGGACCAGCACGTGCTCGCCGACCGTGTGCGCGGGCGCGGGCACGCCCCGCTCGCCGCCCGCCAGCCGCACCGCGTGGCCGGTGCGCAGCGTCGCCGCGCCGAACGCGGCGTGCCAGGTCGGTGTGACGACCAGCTCCGCGACGCCCTCGCCGTAGGGGGCGTCCAGCAGCACGTCCTTGTCGGGCGGCGCCAGCCCCAGCAGCCCCTCGCCGATGGGGGTCAGCACGGGGTCGGACGGGGCGCGGTGCGCCAGCGGCACCCCGAAGAACGGGTCGGCGTACAGCTCCCGCACCGAGGCGTCGAACTCGGCGGCGAGCTGCTCGCCGGTGTGGGCGGACGGGATCTCGCCCACCAGCAGGATGTGCCGCAGCTCCAGGTCCAGGGGGTCCACCAGGAACTCCAGGTGCAGCCGGGCGAGGAAGTCCATCGCGCCGGTCGGGGTGGCGACCAGGACGGTGGCGCCGACGCTCTCCAGCGCGGTGTGCAGGCGCATCCGCCCGCGCGGCCCGACGGACGCGGCGGCCCCCGCCACCCGCGCCGCGGCCTCGGCGATCAGCGCCCCGGCCGGCTCGCCGTCGTTGTTGAGCGCGACGACGACGCGGTCGTCCGCGCCGACGCCCGCCGCCGCCAGGGTCCGCGCCGCCAGGTCCAGCGCGGCGGCGCGGTCGTCGGCGCCCAGCGGGACGACCACGTCGCCGTCCGGCGAGACCGACAGCAGGCCGGCGGCGGACCGCCCGGCGGGGAAGGTGCTGCGGGTGGGCCAGCTCACTGCGCCTCCTGCGGGACGACCTCGCGCATGAACAGCTTCATCGAGTTGCAGACGTGCTCGTGGGCCAGTCCGCCGACCTGGGCCTGGAGGATGAGGTCGGTGGCGCCCGCGGCCCGGACGCGCTCGACGGCCGCGCGCGAGCCCGCGACGTCGTCGATGACGACCATGGTCTCCTCGCGCAGCACCGCCATGGCCTCGTCGGGCGGCATCCCCGCGGCCTGCTGGCCGAGCACCCGGTGGGTGGCGTGGCGGGCGTCGGTGTAGTCGGGCGGCGCGACGAGGTTGACCTGGCGGCGCAGGTACCACAGGACGGGGTCGGCGGCGGTGTCCACGGCCTCCTGCCGGGTGGGCGCGACGTACCAGGGGATCATGAGCGCGACGCGGCGGGTGGCGGGGTCGAAGCCGTGCTCGGCCAGGCACTGCTTGTACTTGGCGATGTCGTCGGCCACGTCGTGCAGGCCCTTGAGCATCGTCATGCCGAGCAGGTTGTAGCCCTTGCGGGCCGCGGCCAGGTAGCCGTCCAGCGAGGTGGAGGCCACCCACACCGGCGGATGCGGCTCCTGCACCGGACGCGGGTACACCGAGACGCCCGGGATCTCGAAGTACTCGCCGGACCGGGTGACCGGCCGCCCGTCGGCGTTCCAGATCTCCAGGACGGCGTCCAGCGACTCCTCCCAGATCCGCCGGGACTGCTCGAACGGCCGCTGGAAGGCCTGGTACTCCAGGGGGGACGCGCCGCGTCCGGTGCCGAACTCCACCCGGCCGCCGCTGATCACGTCGAGCGTGGCGACCCGCTCGGCGGTGCGGATCGGCGACTGGAAGGGCAGCAGCACCACGCCGAGGCCGAGCCGGATGCGCTCGGTGCGCTGGGAGATCCCGGCCAGCACCAGGTCGGGCGCGGAGGAGTGGGAGAACCCCCGGGTGAAGTGGTGCTCGACGAACCACGCGGTGTCGAAGCCGAGCCCGTCGGCCAGCACCACCTGGTCCATGACGTTCTCGAACGCGCGCCGTTCGACCTCGCGGGAGCGCCCGCGCACCTCAAGTTCGTAGCCAAGGCTGACCCGTAGGGACGTCATCGAGCCTCCGGTGATGCTCTGCTCGCCAGGTGACCAAGCGTTTAACCAAGCGCTCGCTTGGGAGATTAGCAGCAGGGCACCCTCGCAACAAGGCGCGAAGACATGCGGGAGGGGGCGGCCGGGGCCGGGAAGGGCTCAGCCGTTGCGGGGCTCGGCGCCGCGCACGCCCGGCGGGATCGGGTACGGCAGCAGCAGCACCGACGAGCACCCCTGCAGCAGCCCCTCGCCGAACGCGGCCAGCCACCGCCGGGTGTTCTCCGACAGGCGCGGCCCCCCGTGCAGGACGACCCACGCCAACCACCCGACCGCCACCACGCCCCAGTACGACACCAGCCGGTAGAGGCCCACCGCCGCGCCCGCGGGGATCAGCGCGGCGCCGAACGCCACCAGCGCCCCGGCCATGCTGCTCTCGATCGCGCCCAGCCCGCCCGGCAGGACCGGCAGCACGCTGCCCGCCGCCTGCGCGGCGAAGTACGCCAGCACCACCGCCTGCGGGGCCAGGTCGATGCCCACCGCGAGCACCGCCGCGTGCAGGGCCGCGATGTCGAACACCCAGTTCAGCAGGGCCAGCGCGACCAGCGCCGCCCAGTCGCGCCGGGACGGGCGCAGCACCCGGCGCCCCTCCCACAGCCGTTCGGCGTACGGGGCGATGCGGCGGTGCCCGAGCACCCGGCGGACGGACCGGCGCCCGAACGCCGCGAGCCGGGCGCGCACACCCCGCCGCAGCGCGGCCACCGCCGCCGCTGCGACCAGGGCCGCGCCCAGCGCCAGCAGCACCGGCGTGCGGGCGCGCGGATCGGCGATCAGCGCCGCCAGGCCGATGGCGGTGTAGGCGGCCGTGGTGATGACCCCGCCGAGCAGGATCACCGCCATGGCCAGCCGCGCCGACGCGCCGCTGCGCCGGAACTGCCGGAAGGTGTAGACGACGCTCAGCGCGGGCCCCGCGGGCAGCGTGGTGGACAGCGCGTTGCCCGCGTAGGTGACGGCGAACGCCCGGCGCAGCGAGATCCGCAGCCCGCCGATGCGCAGCAGCCGCCGCTGCAGCCGCGCGAACGCCCCCATCGACCCCGCCGCCCCCAGCACCACCACGGCCAGCCAGCCGGGCTCGGCCCGGCGCGCCGCGTCCCACATGGCGCCGAAGTCGGGAAGCCGGTCGTGGAACGCCGCCAACGCGCCCGCGGTCGCGGCCAGCACGCCCAGCTGCACCCACATCCCGCGCCGCCGCGCCGACGGCTCCGGCGCGACCGGTGCGTCCTCCTCCCGCGCGTGGGGAGCCGGTGCGGTGACGACCTCGCCCATGACCCGCTCCCCTCCGCGAAAGACCCATGCCGCTGCGATTGCGGCAACCGCTTCGACGCCAAGAGCATTCCCGTCGAGGGCGGGCGAAATCCGGATATTTGATCTCCGTCATGCCGGGGGCGCGGCCCGCCTGCCGCTCGGGGAGGCCGGGTGCGCGGCCGCCGCACGTGTCCGCGTGGAGGACGGGCACGGCGGCCGGTGAGCCCGGCCGCCGTGCGGGGGTCAGCGTGAGCCGTCCGAGCGCGCGGCGTCCGCCGCGGGGGCGGGCAGGGCCCTGCGCTCCGCGGGAAGGGCGCGCCGCTCCTCGCCCGTCCGGCCCTCCAGCGCGGGCGCGTCGTCCGGGCCGTCGACGGCCAGGTCCGGCAGATGGCGCGCGGCGGCGGCCAGCAGCTCCTGGACGCGGGCGGTGAGGCTGGCCAGGTTGGCGCGGGCGACGTAGGCCTCCTCCTTGGCGCGGTGCGCCTCGCGCCGTGCCTCGTCGCGCTCGGCCGCGAGCTGGTCGATGCGCGCCCGGTACACGGCGCGCAGCTCCTCCAGGCTCGCGGTGGCGGTGTCGCGTTGCTCAATAACGGCCATACCGGTCAAGCTCCCCCGATCTCCCCAATACTTTGCAATTCGGGTGAACGATCGCTCGGGGCGGAACTGTTCCCGGGCGGCCGTCCGGGTGATCAGCGTGTTGATCAGCGCGGTGATCAGCTGGGGCCGGCGCCCCGCCCCGGGGCCAGGGCCGACGGCGGCAGCCCCGGGAACGCCGTCCCGGCCGCCCGCGGACGGCCGGCGTCGTTCCGCCAGCGCACCGCACGCGCCACCGCCTCCTGCATCGCCCGGGCCGCCAGTGTGCGCAGCGCGGCCTCCGGCGCGCCCGCCAGCCCCGCGTACGCGGTCACCACGTCGTCCTCCAGCGCGGCGGCCAGCTCGGCGGCGGTGCGCGCCGAGGTGACCCGCACGGGCAGGCGGTAGGCGGGCGCCGCCGCCACCGGACGGGCGCCGCGCTGGGAGATCCGCGCCATCAGCCGGTCGCGCTGCTGCCGGTGGGCGTCCCAGTGGGACTCGGCCGACCGGCGCAGTCGGCCCAGCAGCCGGGCGCCCACCACCCCGTAGCCGTACACCGCGGCGTGCTCGGCCTTCAGCGCCTCCTGCAGGGCGTCCACCGAAGGGTTCACCCGGCCCCCTCCAGGGCCGCGGCGTGCCCGGCCTCGCAGGCGCCGATGCTGGCCAGCAGCTGCGCCAGCCCCGGGCCCGCGCGCTCCACCTCGGCCACCCGCGCGGCGGCGGCCTGGCTCTCGGCGCGGCGCAGCACGGCCAGCGCGCCGGACCGGTCCCCGGGGACGGGCTGCGCCACGGGCGAGGGAGCCGGCGCCGGGCTCGCCAGCCGGCCGGATCCGGGCACGTAGTGGCGGCGCAGCACGGCCAGATGCTCGCGGTGGTGCGCCAGGGCGGGGGCGATCCGCTCCGCCAGATCGGCGTGGGCGCCGCGCACCGCCTCGTACAGGGCGATCAGATCGTGCTCGGCGGTGATCGCACCGACCAGGATCATCAGCTCGGGATCGAGCGCGGGGGGCGCGGCGGGCGCGCGGCCGCAGCCGCCCAGCGCGGGAAAGACGATCCCGGCGGTGCCTCCCAGCACCGCCCGCCGGGACACCGTGCTGGCCTCGGGCAAGCGTGTCTCCCAGACCTCGTGGGGGGCGACCCCCGGGATGGCGTGACGAGGACGGGCCGCGACGAGTCTTCGGCTCATCAGGCCAGCTCAAGCATTCCATATCCGGCGCGCCGGTGACCTGTCCGAAAGAGCGCTGAGGTGCCCGGCTGTCGATAGTCTTGAGTTGTCAACGGACACGCCGCGTTTCAGAACGACAAACTGGAGGTCCCATGGGCGTGGAGTCCGGCCCTAACGCTCAGCGGGGCCGCGCCGGCGTCTCGTGCGCGCGTGGAGGACGGTCATGAGCAGGCCGAGCCGCGAAGAGGCGGTGGCGCAGCTGACCCGGGTGCTCGCACCCGCGGTGGCCGACGCGGGCTTCGACCTGGAGGAGGTCGACGTGCGGCCCGCCGGCAGGCGGCGCCTGGTGCGCGTCGTGGTGGACGCCGACGGCGGGGTCAGCCTCGACGACGTGGCCGAGCTGAGCCGGCGCGCCTCCGACCTGCTGGACGAGCACGACGTGATGGGCGCCGGGCCCTATGTGCTGGAGGTCACCTCGCCCGGCGTCGACCGTCCGCTCACCGAGCCGCGGCACTGGCGGCGCGCCAGGGGGCGGCTGGTGGTCGCACCGCTGACCGCGGGCGGCCGGATCGAGGGCCGCGTGGTGTCCGCTGACGACGAGGCGGTCGTCATCGACGTCGTCACCTCCCAGGAGCCGGACGGCGCGGCGGCGTCCCCCGCCAAGGGGCGCTCCGCCGCGAAGGGCACCGGCAGGCGGGGCAGGGGGCCTGGGGGCGGGCCCGTGTCCGGCGGGGTGACCAGGCGCCGTTTCGACTTCAAGGAGCTGGGGCGCGGCCGGGTGCAGGTGGAGTTCCGACGGGCGGACGACGAAGCCGGCGACGAGGCCGGCGACCGGGCCGACGGCACGGCCGGGGACGGTGCGTCCGGACCCGCGGGGCCGGCGGGTGCGGGGGAGCGTCCCGCGGGCAGCACGGCCCCCCGCGGCTCCGCCGACGAGGCCGAGGAAACGCGTTCGCCGGCCGAGCCGGACTAGAGGGGGGAGCCTCGTGGACATCGACATGACCGCACTGCGCAGTCTGGAGAGCGAGAAGGACATCTCGCTCGACGTGGCCGTCAAGGCCATCGAAGACGCCCTGCTGATCGCCTACCACCGCACCGAGGGGGCGGCGCCCAAGGCCCGGGTGGAGCTCGACCGGGAGACCGGGCACGTCACGGTCTGGGCGACCGAGACCGACGAAGAGGGCAACGCCGTCCGGGAATACGACGACACCCCGACCGGTTTCGGACGTATCGCGGCGACGACCGCCAAGCAGGTCATCCTGCAGCGGCTGCGCGACGCCGAGGACGAGCTGACGTTCGGCGAGTACGTCGGCCGCGAGGGCGACATCGTCTCCGGCATCATCCAGCAGGGCAAGGACCCCCGCAACGTCCTGGTCGACCTCGGCAAGATCGAGGCGATCCTGCCCCCGCAGGAGCAGGTGCCCGGCGAGACCTACGAGCACGGCGAGCGGATCCGCGCCTACGTGGTGCAGGTCCGCAAGGGCCACCGCGGCCCGTCGGTGCAGCTGTCGCGCACCCACCCCAACCTGGTGCGCAAGCTGTTCGCGCTGGAGGTGCCCGAGATCGCCGACGGCACCGTGGAGATCGCGGCGATCGCCCGGGAGGCCGGCCACCGCACCAAGATCGCGGTGCGGTCGCGCAAGCCCGGGGTGAACGCCAAGGGCGCGTGCATCGGCCCGCTCGGCAGCCGCGTCCGCAACGTCATGCACGAGCTGCACGGCGAGAAGATCGATATCGTGGACTGGTCGGAGGACCCGGCCGAGTTCGTGGGCAACGCGCTGTCCCCGGCGCGGGTGTCGGCCGTGGAGGTGGTGGACGAGGGCGCCCGGGTGGCCCGGGTGATCGTCCCCGACTACCAGCTCTCGCTGGCCATCGGCAAGGAGGGCCAGAACGCCCGGCTGGCGGCCCGGCTCACCGGCTGGCGGATCGACATCCGCTCCGACACCGAGCAGGGCGGCGCCGAGCGGGCCGGGGCCGGGCAGGGCGAGCGGTCCGGAGCGGAGCGTTCCGGCGGCGCGGCGCAGCCCGGCGGCGCCGGCGCGGCCGAAGCGGCACAAGCCCCGAAGACGGCCGGAACCGGCGAATCAGGATCGACTACAACAGGATCGACTACATCAGGAGAGCATGCGACAGGTCCCGCCGACGCCTCGGCGCGGTAGACTCGAGTCACGCGAGCGGGCGGCTCCACTGCGCACGTGTGTGGGCTGCCGGGTTCGCACGGCCAAGTCCGAGTTGCTGCGCCTCGTGGCGGTCGAGGGCGTGATCGTCCCCGATCCTCGTGGGCGGATGCCGGGCCGGGGGGCGCATCTGCACCCCGATCCCGGATGTCTCGAGCTCGCAGAGCGGCGTCGGGCGTTCCCCCGGGCCTTCCGCCTGGCGGGGCCGCTCGACACCTCCGCGCTGCGAGCGCGGCTTGCGGCGCGGGAGGCGCGGCAGCAGGATGGCCAACGGTAAGCGACGTCTAGTCGGAAGCAGGTCGAGATTGCTATGAGCGCTCGATGAGCACGCCGCGATGAGTACGGCAAGGTAACGACGGTCCGGAGGCCGCACCCCCGGACCGAGTAGGGAGTGCAGTGGCGAAGGTCCGGGTTTACGAACTCGCCAAAGAGTTCGGTGTCGAGAGCAAGGTCGTCATGGCCAAGCTCCGTGAAATGGGCGAGTTCGTTCGTTCGGCGTCCTCCACGATCGAGGCGCCGGTCGTACGCAGGCTCACAGAAGCCTTCTCAGACAACGCGTCCGGCAAGAACGCGTCCAACAAGCAGGGCGACCGCAGGGCCGCCCCGCGCAGGCCGTCGGCGCCCGAGGCGCCGCGGCCCACCGCGCCCCGCCCGGGTCCCCCGGGTGCGCAGGGCGCCCGCCCCGCGCCGCCGCGTCCGCCC
>NZ_BAABDO010000151.1:0-13596 GCF_039539665.1 Actinomadura keratinilytica | reverse complement strand
AACGGGCGGGGTCGCCGCCCGCCTCGCGCCAGACGGCCCGGCGGGTCAGGTGGCGATCGCGAGCGCGCTGCGCCGCGGCCGCCAGGCGCTCGCGCTGAGCGACCCATGCCAGGTCACGAGGGCACATCGAGGGCACACGGGGGTCATTCAATGCCCAACTCTCCCCACCATTGTCAAACATTGTTGATGCTGGTGAGGCCCGGGTTGCGATCAAAACCCCTGGTCGGGATAGGCCGCGCTGCAGTTCTCACACATCAGCTCTGAACTGCTCTACCAGAACAAGGTCATCCCCGCGCTGCTGCAGACCGAGGGATACATGACCGAGGTTCTGCGTGGTGTGCGCCGCGACCGGCGCCTGGAGATCGACGACGTCGCCGACGCCGTCGCCACCCGCATGGAGCGGCAGCGGCACCTGCACCGGCCCGGGACGCGTTGGGTGTTCCTGCTGGAGGAGGCGGTGCTGCGATACCAGTACGCCACGGCGGACGTGCACCGCGAGCAGCTGGAACACCTCATGACCGCCATGCGGCTGCCGTCGGTAGTGGTGGGGATCATTCCTATGGGCGTCCCGCGTCAGGGTGTGCGAGCGCGGGAATCGTTCGACATCGACACCTTCGACGACGGCGCTGTGAAGGCGCACGTCGAGCTGCTGGGCGGACTGCTCACGCTGACCCACCCCGCCGACATCGCCCTGTACCGGCGCGCCTGGGACGACTTGCGCGGCCTCGCCGTCGTCGGCGACGAGGCTCGAGCGTTGATCCGGGCGGCCGCCGCGGCGACTGAGTAAGCCCTACTCGGGTTTGAAGTCGGCGTGCGGTGTCGCGCGGTTCCACGCCAGCTCGAAAGCGCCACGATGTCGCGTGCCACCCGCGGGTCCGAGCTGTAGCTGTAGACGTGCGGGTTGCTGTCGTCCCCACGCTGGAAGTTCCACCGGATGACCCGGTTATCGAACACCCAGCAGTCCGCCGCGGGCACCAGGAGGTCGGCAGCCTGGTCGCGCCAGAGCCAGCGGATGTCCTCGCCGAAGGAGACGTTCGCGTCCGTGACGGCGTACTCCCAGCGCATGTACTCCGACATCGGCCGGGAGATGATCCGCACCCGCCGCCACCGCACGCCGCGCGCGATGGCCTCGCGAACCATGTCGGGCCACTCGCCCCAGTCGTGGCTACTCAGGTCGCCGGTCTCGCGCCACTGCTCATACGAGCTGGCCTCGTTGATGTCGTAGGCGTCGCGGGTTTCGAACCGGATCAGCGAGTGCTTGGTGGCGGCGAGCAGCGTCTTGAAGTCGTGTCGGCCGGGCCCCTGACGGCCAGGCTCGTAGTCGTCGTCTATCGCTTCGCGGATGGCCGGGAACAACCGATCGGGTACCCATACGTCGGTCTCATCCTCTCCTTTGCCGACGTCCTTGCTGAGGCGTCCCGTCAGCTCCGGAACGGCGGTCTTGCCGCGCAGGTATAGACCGCCGGGGGCTCGCCACACGGCCGGGCATTCTTCCTTGTCCGAGTCAGGGTCGCCGCCCACGAAATGGATCATCGGTGCCTCCAGGAATGCGGCCAGCCACGGCCCTAGCCACGGCGGCCCTATCGCGTCAGCTGCCCGGCATGAAGCGAACGATGGCCTGGTCGTCACCGTCCGGTGCCCCGGACGTGCATCCGCTCGCCGACCAGGCGACCAAGAGGGGAACGTGGCCCTGCGACTGTGCTGCCAGTTGCCCTCACCCTTGGACGGTCGGCAGCCCGGCGGTGAGGAGACCGGCAGCGGCCAAAGCGCTGCGTGTGGCTAGTGATGGCGGCGGTGTCCCACAGCACCGGGCCCACGGACGCGGTCATCGCGCCGCCTCCCTGGCGCGCTCGGCACGCCGGGCGGGGTGCCCGAGAACGTGCAGGGCCGCGTTGTCCAGGTGCACGCCGTCGACCTCGGCGATCGGCTCGCCTACCTCGGTGAAGACCCACAGCGGCCACTGTCCTCCTCGCCCGCCCAGCACGCGATGGCGATCGACGCGTTTGGCGTCGCCACGCCCGGAAGGCCCGTCAACGTCGCGCCCCGCATCGAGCGTTGCATGGCGAGCGCGCGCAATCGGTCACACTCGTGCACAGTCGGACCTCCGTCGTCCGGCTGAGCTCCGGGACTCCCGCGTGCCCGCGGCAGCCCGGGGCCGATGGCAACCGTGCCACCTGGCACAGACACTCCACCTGCCGCGAGGTCCCAGGCCAGAGGTTTCACAGAATTTCACACCGTCGCCGTGGCGCTGGGGAGCCCTGGAGTGTCAAACCGTGAAACACGCACGGCCGTAGGCGCCTCATGCGCCAGGATCAGCAACAAATGCCAGCTTCACCTTCGTCGTTCGCTCAAGCTGCTCGTAAGCGTTTGGCCGAGCAGCTCCGCCAGATGCGCACAGACGCGCGCATCTCCGGCCGCGAGTTCGCTCGCCGTGCGGGCTGGCGGTCGTCTTCACAGGTGAGCATGATCGAGCATGGGCGGCGCACCATCACGCCCGATCACATCCGACTCTGGTGCAAGATCTGCGGTGGGTTGTGTCCACGGAGGTGGTGTACGAGTCCTTGCAGGTCAGAGGGCGTGGCGTCGTGAAATGAGACGGCCACCGCGTGATCCTTCGAGAAGCAAAGTCCAAGATCGAAGGAGAGGACGCGATGGCCGACGACACCAGTGTGGACCCCGCGGGCTGGTTTGCCGAGCAGATCGGGGCGTGTGAGCCCGATCTGCTGCGATCGATGGTCAAAACGATGGCCGAGGCCCTGATGAGCGCAGAGGCCGACGCGGTCTGCGGCGCCGGCTACGGCGAGCGCTCAGATGAGCGGGTCAACCGCCGCAACGGCTACCGGGAACGGACGTGGGACACCCGGGCCGGCACGGTCGAGCCGGCGATCCCGAAGCTGCGCAGCGGGTCGTACTTCCCCGGGTGGCTGCCGAGCGGCGCCGCCGGGCCGAGCAGGCCCTGGTCAGCGTGGTCGCCACCTCGTATCTGCTGGGCGTGTCCACGCGGCGGGTGGACAGGCTGGTGGAGCAGATGGGCATCACGGGCATCTCCAAAAGCCAGGTCTCGCAGATGTCGAAGGTCCTGGACGCCCGGGTCCAGGCGTTCCGCAACCGTCCTTTGGAGGGCGGGCCGTATGCGTTCGTGTGGCTGGACGCCCTGACGCAGAAGGCGCGTGAAGGCGGCCGCACCGTGAACGTGCACGTGCTGGTGGCCACCGCCGTCAACGCCGACGGGCACCGCGAGATCCTCGGCGTCGAGGTGAGTTCGGCCGAGGACGGCGCCGGATGGCCGGCGTTCCTGCGCGGGCTGGTCGCCCGCGGCCTGTCCGGGGTGCAGCTGGTGATCTCCGACGCCCACGCCGGGCTGGTCGAGGCGATCGGATCGACGCTGCCCGGGGCGGCCTGGCAGCGGTGCCGCACCCACTACCTGCGCAACCTTGTGACCAAGGTCCCCAGATCCGCCCGGCCGCGGGTGGCCACGCCGGTGCGCACCATCTTCGACCAACCCGCCGCCGAAGAGGTCCACTCCCAGCATGCCCGGGTCGTCGCCTCGCTGCAGGCCAAGCACCCCGACGCCGCGCAGCACCTTGACGAGGCCCGGGACGACCTGCCGGCCTTCACCGCGTTCCCCCGGCAGATCTGGCGTCAGATCTGGTCCAACAACCCCCAGGAACGCCTCAACAAGGAGATCCGCCGCCGCACCGACGTGGTCGGGATCTTCCCCGACCGCACCGCGATCGTCCGCCTCGTGGGCGCGGTGCTGATGGAGCAGACCGACGAGTGGACCGAGGGCCGCCGCTACATGGGACTGGAGTTCCTCGCCAAAGCCAGGCTGCGAGTGATTGACGGCGGCCCTTGCGGGGACGAGACCGACCAGCAAGCGATCACTGCTTAACCCGCAGAAACAGGATCACGCGGAGGCCGACTCATACACCACTCCACTGGACGTGACCGTAGACGCTGGATCGCCCGGGGCGATCCAGCTTTCCCTGCCCCGCTACGCGGGAGGGTCCGCTTCACCCCCGGCCTGAAGGCCGGAGCACTGCGGACGAGCCTGGTAGCGCCACGGTGCCCTACGTGGTCGGGATGTGCCCAAGGGCGGCATCAGACTTCTGCCCCTCATCCGGGCGGCAGAATGCGCCAAGAGAAATGGGAAACTTCGCCGAGCGTGCGCCCATCCGCCAGCTCGGCCATCGGGCGACCGGCTACTCGGCGAGGCTCAGGGTGCACGGCAGTCGCGCGTCCTGCCGCAGCTCACCCAGCCGTACCTCAGGCGCCTCGCGTGCTTGCTGGTAGGGCGTGGATACGGGCAGCGGTCACAGGGTTCGCAGGAACCTGGAGGCGTGGACCGCTGGGCGGTCGTCGTGCCTCCTTCTGCGGTGACGATGCCCCGGGCTTCCCGGACGAGCTTCTGGACGCGGCATTCCTGCGGGACGCGGGGCCTTGCCGGCGCAGGGGCAAGAAATGGAGAACGTGCCCTTATGGCCGCCGAGCCGCCCGGCGTCGACCGACGACGGGCGGGGCTGCGGCTCCGGACGGCTATGCCGGAGGCCGGTAACAGCGTTTCCACTCGGCCGCCACGCTTCTGGGGCGGTGTTGCCCTTGTAGGCCAACGCGTGGCTCATCTCGCGGCGAGGCCGACCGGGAATCGGCGATGCTCGCAGGTGTTCCGCCATGGGCGGCGCCTCGGCCGGGCGGCGGGGTGCGCCGGCCCGGCCGAGGCGCCTTTGGTCAGGCTGCGACCAGGTCGGAGAGGTGGGCGAGCATCCGGTCGGTGTCGGGGGTGAGGCCGGTGAACAGGCGGAAGGCGTGCGCCGCCTGGAAGACCACCATCCCGCCGCCGTCCAGGGTGCGGCAGCCCGCCGCGCGGGCCTGCTCGAGCAGTTCGGTGCGCAGCGGGCGGTAGACCACGTCGGCCACCCACAGGTCCGGGCGGAGCAGCCCGGCCGGCACGGGGGAGCCGGGGTGGCCGGACATGCCGATCGGGGTCGCATTCACCAGGCCGTCCGCGTGCCGGAGCGAGGCCGCCAGGTCGGCGACGGGCGCCGAGCGGGCGCGTCCCGGACCGA
This sequence comes from Actinomadura keratinilytica, assembly GCF_039539665.1. Lineage (NCBI taxonomy): Bacteria > Bacillati > Actinomycetota > Actinomycetes > Streptosporangiales > Thermomonosporaceae > Actinomadura > Actinomadura keratinilytica. The sequence continues at coordinate 8,530 of NZ_BAABDO010000151.1, read as the reverse complement.
AGTGCCGGGTGAGCTGGGCGGCGAGCGCGTCGGCGGCGGCGGTGCGGGTGTCGACGAGGGTGACCTGGTCGGCGCCCATGGTGAGCAGCGCGTGCGCGACGGCGGCGCCGGCGCCCCCGGCCCCGACCTGCACGACCCGGCGGGTGGCGGCGTCGGGCAGGCCGCGGGCGAACGATTCGGCGAAGCCCGTCCAGTCGGTGTTGTGGCCGATGGCCCGGTCTCCGTCGAAGGTGACGGTGTTGACGGCGCCGAGGCGGGCGGCGTCCGGCGACAGCTCGTCGAGGTGCTCGATCACCGTCTGCTTGCACGGGTGGGTGATGTTGAACCCGGTGTACCCCACCCGGCGGGCGGTGCGCACCAGGTCGCCCGCCGCGGCGGCGTCGACGCCGAGCTCGGAGATGTCGAGGATCTTGTACAGGTAGCGCAGGCCGTGGTGCTGCGCCTCGCGCTCGTGCAGGGCGGGGCTGAGGGACGACCCGATCCCCGCGCCGATCAGCCCGATCAGATGCGCGGTCATCCCCGTCCCTCCCCGCCGATCAGCTCGGCCAGGTGCAGCAGCGCCAGCTCGTAGCCGTGCGCGCCGGCGCCGCAGATCACCGCGTCGCTGACGGCCGCGGTGTGGGAGGTGTGCCGGAACGCCTCGCGGGCGTGGATGTTGGTCAGGTGCACCTCGACGGTCGGGACGTCCACGGCCGCCAGGGCGTCGCGCAGTGCGACGGACGTGTGCCCGTAGGCGGCCGGGTTGATCACGATCCCGTCGGCGCCCTCCTGGACGGCGTCCACCAGAACCCCCTCGTGGTTGCTCTGGCGGAAGTCCACACGCAGGCCGTGCCGGTCGGCGACCGCGTGGCAGCGGGCTTCGATCTCGGCCAGGGTGGCGGTGCCGTAGAGGTCCGGCTCCCGCCGGCCGAGGAGGTTGAGGTTGGGGCCGTTCAGGACGAGGACGGTCGGTCGCATTTGCTCCCCGATACTCGTGGTTGTTCAAACGATGCGGGCGATGCGGTCGCGGACCGCGCCCGGCGGGGGCTTGAAGCGCTGGAGGACCTCGGGGTCGTGCCCGGCCACGATCAGGTCCGGGCCGTCGGCCGGCTCCCTGATCCGGTCGAACGCGCCGTACACGCCGGTCATGCTGTGCAGGATCGGGAACGGGCGGTCGGTCTCCAGGTTCTCGTAGAAGTGGACGGCGTCGGAGGCGAGCACCACGCGGCCGCGGGCGGTGCTGACCCGCACCACCTGCATGCCGACGGTGTGCCCGCCGACCAGGTGCACGCTCAGGCCCGGCACCACCTCGGCGTCCCCGTCCACCTGCTGCAGCCGGTCCTCGGCGGCGCGCAGGTGGGCGAGGTCGTCGTCGGACACCAGCCGGCGTTCCCGTTCGATGCGGCGCGCCCACGGGCCGGTCCAGTACTCCAGCTCCGCCCGCTGGACGACGTACCGCGCGCCGGTGAAGGCGGCGGCCGTGCCGGTGTGGTCGTAGTGCAGGTGGGTCAGGACGACGTGGCCGACCGAGCCGGGGGCCGCCCCCATGCCGCCCAGCAGCGACACGGGGGAGGCGTGGTAGTCGATCCCGGCGGGCCGGTGGACCTGGTCGGGGGCGATGCCGGCGTCGACGGCGACCGTGTGCCGGTCGGAGACCGCCGGCCAGACGTAGTAGGCGGTCGGGTGCGGTTCGTCCCAGCGTTCGTCGTAGCCGTGGAAGTGCCGGCCGCGCCGCCCGTCCCGGCGGGCGTAGCACAGCGCGTACACCCGGAAGGCGTCGCTCACGCCCGCTCCGGTGCGGGGGCGGGGGCGGCGGCCGCCCGGCGGAGGCCGAGCTGCTCGGTGGGCACTTTGTAGGTCTCCCGGCCGGTCGCGACGGCGACGATGTTGACCAGGCACAGGATCGCGGTGATGACCGAGACGCCCAGCCAGGCGTCCGGGCCGTCGCCGGCGATGGCCCCGGCGACGCTGGGGGCGAAACCGGCGATGGCGAAGCCGATCTGGGTGCCCACGGCCATCCCCGACAGCCGGACGCGGGCACTGAACATCTCGCCGTAGAAGGCGGGCCAGACGCTGCCGGTTGCGCTGTACACGACGCCGAACATCAGGATGCCGACCAGGAAGATCAGCGGGTAGTTGCCCTCGGAGATGGCCCACAGGTAGGCGAACATCAGCACCGCGCAGCCCAGGGAGCCGCCGATGAACACCGGCTTGCGGCCGATGCGGTCGGCCAGGATGCCGAAGAGCGGGAGCGCGGCCAGCGCCGCCGTGTTGGCGAGCACGCCGACCCACAGCATGGCCGACTTGTCCAGCTCCATCGTGTTGACCGCGTAGGAGAGGGCGTAGACGGTGAAGATCGTGCTGACCGAGGCGATGACGGCGGCGACCGTCACGCGCAGCACGTCGGCCCAGTGGTCGCGGAACAGCACGGCCAGCGGCTTCCCGGCGACGGTGCCCTGGGCGGCCTCCTGCTCGAACACCGGGGTCTCGGCGAGCTTCTGCCGGATGACGTAGGCGACCAGCATGACGGCCGCGCTGAGCCAGAACGGGACCCGCCAGCCCCAGCCGTACAGCTGGTCGTCGGGGAGGGCGGCGACGGGCAGGAAGACCGCGGTGGCCAGGATCTGCCCGGCCTGGGTGCCGTTGAGCGTGAAGCTGGTGTAGTAGGCGCGGCGGTGGGCGGGGGCGTGCTCCAGCGTCATGGAGTTCGCGCCGGCCTGCTCGCCGCCCGCGGAGAAGCCCTGCGTCAGGCGCAGCAGCACCAGCAGGACCGGCGCCGCCAGGCCGATCCGGTCGTAGGTGGGCAGGCAGCCGACGAGGAACGTGGCCGCCCCCATGAGCGTGACGGTGAAGACCAGGACCTTCTTGCGGCCGAACCGGTCGCCGACGTGCCCCAGGACGAACGCGCCGACCGGGCGCGCGAGGTAGCCGACGCCGAACGTGGCCAGCGCGAGCAGCGTGCCGGCGGCCGGGTCGGAGTCGGGGAAGAAGATCTTGCCGAACACCAGCGCGGCGGCGGTGCCGTAGATGAAGAAGTCGTAGTACTCCAGCGCGCTGCCGATCCAGGCGGCCAGTGCGGCTTTGCGGGGCTGGCCCTGCGGGGGCGGCCCCGCCGTGACGGCGGTGGGGTGGTCGCGCACGTCATGCTCCTCGGGTGAGGGCCCGTGAGTACGAACTAGATAGTTAATTAGTCGGGCCGCCACGTATGCTCCGGTGTCCCGCGTCACATTGTCAAGAGGGCGGGGCGACCTTCACCTCGGACGATGCCCCACCGTATGCCCGGACGGGCGGTGCTCCGGGCACCCGGCGGCCCCCGGAACCGCGCATACGTCAGGGCAGCGCCCGCACACATGCAGCCCCGGCTCCGCACGAGAACGGCGTACGCGCCGGACCAGGAACCGCCCCACCAGACCACCCGGACGCCAGCCACACGCCCAGACTGCAACCCTCGCGCACCCCGACCCAGCCGACCTCCCGGCAAACGACGACCTGCCGCCAACCCGCACGCAGCACGCCACCGCCAGAACCAGGCGCAGACACACCACATGCAGCGCCCGCACGCCTGCGGCCCTGCAGCCGACACCGCACCGGCCGTCGACCGCAGAGCCAGGTCGTGTTCCGATGCAGACGGAACCGTTCCCTGATGGGCGGTGCTTTCCAGGTCGGCCTGGCAGCCGACCGGAGAGCGTGTCGTAGCGGGCGGCACTCGAAGCGGCTGATGACGGGCCCCGCAGCCGACCGGGTCGCCGCCCCTCCACCGACCGCGAGACCGCCATCGCCTCCATCGGCCGACTCGTCCAGGCCGAGCGCACCGCCATCGGCGAGGCCGCCTTCACCTGCCTGCAGACCGTCCGCTCCTTCGATGCCCACGCAGGCCGGCAGGTGGACGCCCGCCGCGGCCGCTACCTGCCGCCAGCGCCGGGCCCGGTCGCCCGAGCCCGGGATCTCGACGACGACGCCACGGTCACCTCACTTCGAAACACGTCCCAGACGCGCTCAGCCGGTCTCGCCGCGCTCCTCCGGCCGTCGGCGGCCGCCCCCGGTGAGATAGGCGACGACGGCCTCGCCGGTCATCTTCCGGTACCGGTCGCGGTGCTCGGGGGCGGTCAGGTCGCGGCCGAACAGGGTGCCGAAGGTGTGCTGGTTGGAGATCCGGAAGAAGCACAGCGCGCTGATCATCATGTGCACGTCGACGGCGTCGGCGTCGGCGACGAAGTCGCCGCTGGCCCGTCCGGCCTCCAGGATCCGCGAGATGAGCCCGGTCACCGGTCCGCCGAGGTCGCCGAGCATCTGCGACTTGCGCAGGTACTCGGCGTGGTGGATGTTCTCGATGCTGACCAGCTTGATGAAGTCGCGGTGGGCGTCGTGGTGGTCGAAGGTCAGCTCGGCCAGCGTGCGGATCGCCTCCACCGGCGCCAGGTGCTGCACGTCGATCGCGGACTCGGCCTTCCGGACCTCCGAGTAGACCTTCTCCAGGACGGCGATGTACAGCTTCTCCTTGTTGCCGAAGTAGTAGTAGATCATCCGCTTGGTGGTCCGCATGAGCGCGGCCATCTCGTCCACCCGCGCCCCGGAGTAGCCCTTGCGCGCGAACTCCCGCTGGGCGACCTCCAGGATCTCGGCGCGGGTGCGTTCGGCGTCGCGTCGGCGCCCGTTCGATGCGGAGGCGGGGGACTGGGACGACATGTGACTCCTGGAGAGGCTGCCGGACGACAGACCATCCTAGGACGGCCGTGATCGAGTGCCCCTCCGGCGTCCGTCCCGCTCCGCGTGCTGGGCGGCCAGCCGGACGGGGGCGTTGGGCGCGCCGTAGCCGCGGTACCCGCCCAGCCGCTGGACGACCTCGAAGAACACCCGTCCGGTGGTCGCGGTGTAGAAGTGCAGGAACTCGCCGTGCTCGTCGCGGTCGTACAGCAGGCCCAGCTCGCGCAGCAGGCGGTGCCGTTCGGTGCCCAGGTCGTAGCGCGCCTCCAGGTCGTCGTAGTAGTTGTCCGGGATGGCCAGCCGGGCCGCCCCGGCGGCCTGCAGCCTGCGGACCGTTGCGACGATGTCGGTGCTGGCCAGCGCCACGTGCTGCCAGGCCGCGTCGGGTGCGCCGTCGCGCGCGCCGACGTAGGCGACGTTCAGGGCGATCCGCACCCGCCCGTCCTCGGTGGACACCGCGCGGCTGCGCATCAGCCCGTACGGGTCGGGCAGCTCCAGGCTCTCGTGCGGTTGCAGGCCCAGGACGCTGCGGTAGAACAGCGACGCCTCGTCGAAGTGGTGCCAGGGCTGGGCCAGCGCCACATGGTCGATATGGGTGATCTCCCCCGTTCCGGCCTCGCCCGGGTCCCGGCGGAAGTCGTCGGTCCAGCTGGGGTGGTCGGGGCGGCCGGTGCGGCAGAAGAACAGCTCGGTGCCGTCCGGCGCGGCCACCGCGTCCAGCGGGACGTCCTCGGGCGCCCGCGTCCGCGGCAGCACGGGTGCCAGCAGGGCCTCGGCGCGTTCGACGGAGGCGGCCGGGTCCGGCGACTCCAGTCCGATGGCGCCGAGGACCGGGCCGTCCTGGCTCTCGGGGCTGCCGGTGTTGAGCAGGATGCGGGCCTCGTTCTGCTCCCACAGCTCGACGGGCTTGCTGGTGTGCACGCCCGTGCGCGCGAACCCGAGCGCGGTCAGCAGGTCGCCCAGGGGTCCGGTGTCGGGCGCGGCCAGCTCGGCGAACGCGAACCCGCTCGGCACCACGGCGGGGGGCGCCTTGGCGAGCGACGCCGGGCGGGACTCGGGGGCGAGCCGCTGTCCGACCTCTTCCTCCAGGGCGACGAGCGAGCGCATGGCGTCCTGCGCGGTGCGCATGGCCGCGGCCTGCCGGAAGATGTCGTTGAACACCTCCAGTGACAGCGGCCCGTCGTAGCCGGCGCGCAGGACGTGCCCGACCAGTCCGGCGACGTCCAGGTCCCCCTGGCCGGGGAAGCAGCGGTAGTGGCGGCTCCAGTACAGGACGTCCATCGGCAGCGCCGGGGCGTCGGCCAGCTGCAGGAAGAAGATCTTCTCGGCGGGGATCGTCTCGATGGCGTAGGGGTCGGTGTCGCGCGCCAGGATGTGGAAGCTGTCCAGGCACAGGCCGAGGTTGGGGTGGTCGGCGGCCCGGACGATCCGCCAGGCGTGCAGGTAGTCGTTGACGTGCCGGCCCCAGGCCAGCGCCTCGTAGGCGATCCGGATCCCGTGCTGGGCGGCCCGCTCGGCCAGGGTGTGCAGCTGCTCGGCCGCCAGCGCGTCGTCGTCCACGGAGTCGGGGGAGACGCTGGAGCAGACCAGCATGCAGGTCGCCCCGAGCCGCTGCATCACCGCGAACTTGTGCTCGGCGCGCCGCAGGTTGCGTTCCAGCACGGGCGGCGGCACCGCCTCGAAGTCGCGGAACGGCTGGTACAGGTCGATGGACAGGCCCAGGTCGGCGGCCCGGCTCCGCACCTCCTCCGGGCTCATCCGGCCGGTGACCAGGTCGCTGTCGAAGATCTCGACTCCGTCGAAGCCCGCGGCCGCGATCGCGGTCAGCTTGTCGGGCAGCGAGCCGCTCAGCGACACCGTGGCGATGGATCTGCGCATGGTCCGCAACGCCTCCAGTAATGAACGAACTAGTACGTTAGCCTAACCCACCGCCTTCCCCCGGAGATCCGAGCCGAAGGTGCAGCCACCTCAGGTGCGGACGACGGGACGGCCGTGACACGCCCCTCGGCACAGATCTGCAGGCACTGCAGGGGGAAAGAATTCGTCGCCCCCTTCACTCGCGGTACGGCCGGCGCCCGCAGAACACGCACCCTCGCCACATCGATCGCGTTCGGCAGGAACTTCACCGCCCTCCACACGCACAGGCACGCGACGCATGGAGGCGGTCGTAGTCGCGACCGGTGCGGTCACCGGCGGGCGGTGCGGCGGGGGTTGTGGCCCTTCGCCGCACCGGCCCGTTCCGCTCGCCTTCAGGTGACCGCTGGGCCGCCGCAGACACGCCACCTCCATCGCCCGACTGTCCCGACCGGCCGACGCCCGCAACCGGTCGGCCTTGATTTCGGCGGCGAGCTTGTGAGCGTGCAGCAGCGAGGCCAGCCGCTCCAACAGCCGGACCGCCTCCGGGGCAGTCACCTGCTCTCCATCGGCCTCCCTCGGCCTGTCCAATGAACCCACAGAACCCTCCTTCCGGTCGGTGTAAGGCGAGACAACCCGACCGCTTCGCGGTGAGGCCACCGTGGGCTACCGTCATTCACGGTTCATCCACGCCGTTCACCTGGACGGCGGAGCAGGGGTTGGACGGTTGAGCGACGCTGAGCAGAGTCCGGAAACCGAAGGGTTCGGTGCGGCTGTCGCCCGCTGGCGTACCCGCCGCCGGATGACCGAGCAGGCCCTCGCCCGCGCGATGGGGATTCGACAGGTCGTACATCTCGCACGTGGAGGCGGGACGGCACCCGGCGTCGGCCGACTTCGCACGTAAGGCCGACTCCAGTCTGAACGCGGGCGGAGAGCTGTGGGCCGCGTGGCAGGCCGCCGGCAACACCCCCGGAGAGCAGCCCGCCCCGATCACCGCGCGGGGCTCCGGCGGCCTGATCGTGGAACTCGACCACGCCGAACTGCGGTACGACGGCCGCGTCTACGCCGCCACCATGCGCCGCCGGATCGTCAACACCGGCCCCGACCCCGTCACCCGGTACCTCGTCCGGATCTCAGTCGATCGCCACCCGGGCGACCCCGAGGCGTCGAACCGGCTCTACCGGCAGCACCCACCGACCTTCGATGAACTCGGGCTGACCGCAACCTGCGACGGCAAGCCCATGACATGGCGGCCCAAACTCGACCGCGACTCGTTCAAGGAAGTCTGGCTCTGCTTCGAGAACGAACACGGACGCTTCCCGCTCTACCCCGGGGAGCGCGCCACCCTGGAGTACACCTACACCGTAGGAGACGACAAGTGGGGCCACTGGTTGAGCGGGCCGTTCGTCTCCACACCCTGCACCTGTCCGTCCGGCTGATATTCCCCGCCGACCTCGCCCCGAGCGTGTGGGGCACCGAGACATCCACCACCGCCGAGGCCACCCCGCTGCACAACCCCATCACCCGGCAGCGCCACGGTGATCAAGCGATCTACGACTGGAGCACCGCCGACCCGCCGCTCAACGCCCGATACCGGCTCGAATGCGCTTCAAGGGTCGTAACGAGCAACCGGCCCCACGCCTGGATCTGCGGCTCGCCAGCGACCGCATGAAGGCCGCCGGGATCGTCCAACAGGGCGACCCGGTCCTTACGGCCATCGCCCGCCCATTCGACCTGCCCGCCGAAGCAGCCGACGTACCCTGGTGGGGAGGGCTCGGCCCGGCAATAGGCCAGGTCCTGGCACTCCCCGCGAAGACTGCTGGATCTTCGCCTTCGCCCCGTCCACCCGCCGCGGTGGGCGGGGCGCCTTCGTGTGCCCGGAGACAGGGCGGCGGGGCGGGCCATCCGCGCAGGACCCGTCCCACCCGTCATGCCGCACCCCCGGGAGGAACCCCCCGGAACCATGCGGGGGCGCGGCGGCCGGGAGGGCGGC